>NZ_QKAP01000129.1 GCF_003247215.1 Malonomonas rubra
CCCTATGTGGCGGTGGCGTTGATGGTCGGCGTTGGCATTTACCGGTACTGCATAGATCGTTACTCCTGGTCGTCACAGTCCTCCCAGTTCCTGGAAAGCAGAGTCCTCTTCTGGGGATCAGTCCCTTGGCACTATGCGATTCTGTTGATCCTGCTGGCACATTTTCTGGCCTTCCTTGTGCCATCAGGATGGGGCGTTCTACTGGGCAGCCCGTTGCGACTCTACCTGCTCGAAGTCACCGGTCTGGCCCTCGGTATCAGCACGATGATTGCAGTTACTTTGCTGATTTTCCGCAGGATTGGCAATGCCCGGGTATCTTCCGTCACGACGGTGATCGATTGGCTGGTCTTGGCAGCGCTGCTGCTTCAGGTTGCAACAGGCGTTTACATAGCTTTTACCCTGCGGTGGGGTTCCGTCTGGTATCTGCATACGGCATCGCCATGGCTATGGTCGCTGCTGAAGCTCGACCCGCAGATCCAATATCTTGCCGCTTTGCCGGGAGTCGTCAAACTGCATGCTTTCAATGCATTTCTGATCGTTGCACTGTTCCCGTTTTCGCGCCTCGTACACGTTGTGAGTGTCCCGATCGGTTACCTGGCGCGGCCATGGCAGGTTGTCGTCTGGTACAAGCAACGGACTGGTAATCAGGCATCATAATTTATTGAACCAAAGGGGAAGGTATGCAGGAAACCGTTACCGCACAATCGCATAAGGTTCTCTTTCTTAATACGCTGGCATTCACGGTCTGTTTTGCCGCCTGGATGTTCAACGGCGTACTTGTGACATTCCTGGCTGATAATCAGGTCTTCAAATGGGGACCGGTCGAGATTGGCTGGTTGATGGGAATCCCGGTTCTCACCGGTTCTCTCTTTCGACTGCCGGCGGGGATGCTGACAGACAAGTTTGGTGGCAAGCCGGTCTACGGTACGTTGCTGTTCATCTGTGCCATCCCCATGTTCCTGCTCTCCAAAGCCGACAGCTTCATGACCTTCGCGTTGTGTAGCTTCGGTTTCGGCCTGGCCGGGGTGAGCTTTTCGATCGGAATTGCGTTTTCTTCGGTCTGGTATCCCCGCAAGAACCAGGGAACGGCTCTTGGTATCTTCGGTGCCGGCAACGCTGGGGCCGCACTGACAACGATGCTGGCTCCGACCATGTTGAACAAACTGACCAATAACGGCGCCAATCTCGAAGGGTGGCGCGAGTTGCCGGTTTACTACGCGATCATGCTCGCCACAATGGGGGTGATCTTCTTCATCTTCGCTGACAACAAGAAACCGGCCTCATCGACCAAGAGCTTCAGCCAGATGCTGACCCCGCTAAGGGATATCAAGGTCTGGAGATTCGGCCTCTATTATTTCCTGGTGTTCGGCTGCTTCGTAGCATTCTCGCAGTGGTTGGTTCCATATTTCGTCAATGTCTACTATCTGCCGTTGGTCACCGCCGGTCTGTTTGCCTCGGCATTCAGCCTGCCATCTGGTGTGATCCGGGCATTGGGCGGCTGGCTTTCCGATAAATTCGGTGGCCGCGCCGTCATGTACTGGGTCCTGGGTGCGTCAGTTCTGATCAGCTTCCTGGTGATCATCCCCAAGATGGAGATTTATTCGCCGGGGCGAGGGGTGATGGCCAAGCGTGGCGGGACGGTGACAGCGATAACCTCTGAGACGGTTGTCGTCGGCGAGATGTCATACGCGATCAAGAAGAAACCTGAACCGATCGTATCCAACACAGACGACGAGCTGCTGGTTTTCCCGACCAAGCAGGCGTGGCAGGAACCGGTCGTAGAAATCGGTCAACAAGTAAAGAAAAAGGAGCTGCTGGCCAAAGGCGTTACCCGGATCTTTTTCCAGGCCAACGTTTGGATATTCGCCGTCTTCGTTATTCTGCTTGGCAGCATTTGGGGGATCGGCAAAGCGGCGGTCTACAAGTTGATCCCGGACTACTTCCCTGAAGAGGTTGGAGTGGTCGGCGGCATGGTTGGCGTACTTGGTGGACTGGGCGGTTTCTTCTGCCCGATCATCTTTGGTTATCTGCTTGAATGGACGGGCTTGTGGACGAGTTGCTGGATGTTCATGTTCGCTCTCTCGCTGGTTTGCCTGCTCTGGATGCATCTTACCGTCCAGAAGATGATGCGCGAAAAGCACCCTGAAGATATGCAGAAAATTGAACAGGAACAATCAACTATTTTGGAAGATGATGCGAAGGAGGCTGGACATGTCCATTAACCTTGACAAGTGGGACGTCGAAGACGAGCAGTTCTGGAATTCGACCGGAAAGAAGATCGCTACACGCAACCTCTGGATTTCGATCCCCAGCTTGCTCTGCGGTTTTGCTGTCTGGCTCTACTGGAGCATTATCACGGTCCAGATGATCAACCTCGGCTACCCGTTCAGCCAGTCGCAGCTCTTTACGCTCTCGGCAATCGCGGGTTTGACTGGGGCAACCCTGCGTATCCCCAGTTCCTTCCTGATCCGCATTGCCGGGGGACGTAATACCATTTTCTTTACGACCGCGTTGCTGATGATTCCGGCGATCGGGACGGGCATCGCGTTGCAGAATCAGGGGACGCCGATCGAAGTATATTACCTGCTGGCACTCTTCTCGGGGATTGGCGGCGGCAACTTCGCCTCTTCGATGTCAAACATCAGCTTCTTTTTCCCGAAACGGGTGCAAGGGACTTCGCTCGGTTTGAATGCAGGCCTTGGCAACTTCGGCGTCACCACCATGCAGATTCTGATTCCACTGGTGATGACCTTCGGCCTGTTCGGTGGCGAGCCGCAGACCCTGATCAACACCAGCGGTACCCTGATTGGCAAGATCCCCGCCGGGACTCCGACCTACATCCATAATGCCGGTTATATCTGGCTGGTTTTGTTGGTCCCGCTTGCCTTTGCCGGCTTCTTCGGCATGAATAACATCACCACGGAAACCGTTTCGCCAAAGATCGGCAACACAGTCAAGGCCTTCGTAAAAATCTCCGGTTTGCTGCTGATTGCCTTCGTTACCGCAAGCATCGGTCTTTACCTGCTGCTTCCCGCGCCGATCGGACTCGGCTTGCTCAGTAAATGGGTAGCGCTGCCACTGGTTATTGCCGCGACGGTCTTTGGTATGAAATACCTGACTCGTGGTGAACTGCGGGCCAATCTCGATCGGCAGTACAAGATCTTCAACAACAAGCACACTTGGGCGATGACGGTCATTTACACCATGACCTTCGGTTCCTTCATTGGTTATTCGGCTGCGTTCGCTCTGTCGATCAAGGTTATCTTTGGTTTTACACATGTTCTGGTCGACGGCGTGATGACCCATAACACAGTCAACCCGAATGGCCCGAGTGCCTTGATGTTCGCATGGATGGGGCCATTCATCGGTGCACTGATCCGCCCGGTGGGCGGCAAAATCGCCGACAAGCTGGGCGGCGCCATCGTCACCCAGTGGGTCTCGATCGTCATGATTGTTTCTGCCCTTGGCTGTGCCTATTTCATGAAGGCCGCCTACGCCTCGGCGACCCCGGAAGGCTACTTTGTTCCATTCCTGATCCTGTTCATCATTCTGTTCGCGGCCACGGGTGTTGGCAACGGCTCGACTTTCCGTTCTATCGCCATCATCTTTGACAAGGAGCAGGCAGGACCGGTGCTCGGATGGACCTCGGCGGTTGCGGCCTACGGCGCCTTTATCATCCCCAAGGTGTTCGGGGAGCAGATCAAGGCGACGACCCCGGAATATGCACTTTATGGGTTTGCCGTGTTCTATTTCGTATGTCTGGTACTCAACTGGTGGTTCTACACGAGGAAGAACGCTTACATTCAGAATCCGTAAATGGCGATCAGTTTAAAACGCGCATACGAGTCGCCGGCGGATGAGGATGGCTTCCGGGTACTGGTAGATCGTCTCTGGCCTCGGGGAATTTCGAAAGAATCAGCCAGGCTTGGTTTTTGGGCCAAGGAAATTTCGCCGTCGAATGAGTTGCGCAAGTGGTATGGCCATGATTATGAGGAATGGCCTGAGTTCAAGCGGCGATATTTTGAGGAGTTGGACAGCAATATAAATGAGGTGATGAATCTGGTAGACATGATTACAGGTCAGAACGTGACTCTTGTCTACAGCTCCAAAGCCAAATGGAACAACGCTCTTGCGTTAAAAGAATATCTTGAAGCCAGATATCCTGTGCTGCTTTGAGATTATATTCAGAAGCCTTCGACAAAGGAAAAGTCAATGAGCAATCTCGATCTCAACACAATGAGTCAGCAAATACTGGCACAGGCACCTGATGCGATTATGTTTTCTGACCGCGAGGGGATTATCCGCTTGTGGAACAGTGGCGCCGAGAGAATCTTCGGTTTTCAAGCTGAGCAGGCCATCGGGCAATCACTTGATATTATCATCCCGGAAAAGCTGCGTGAACGACACTGGGAAGGGTATCACAAAACTATGAAGACCGGAGAAACCCGCTACGGTACGAAACTGCTTGCCGTGCCCGCCACAAATGCTGACGGTGATCGATTATCGACAGAGTTCTCTATCGTAATGCTGACGGGCGATGACGGTAAACCGATTGGAGTTGCTGCGATCATGCGTGATGTATCCGAGCGTCACCAAAAGGAGAAGCAACTTCGCGAGCGTATCGCGGAATTAGAAGCGCAAAACAGTTAACACTGGAAGGAGATGAGGAGGAAGGCATGCTTTATTTTGTTAAAGACAATACTCTGCATCGTTTCCCATCCCCCAAACGCTGCGGAGTTCAACGTGACCGTGAGAAGTTGCGAGACACTGTTCCCCATGGGGTCGAACAATGCGTATATTGTCTGAAGAGATGGCCCGGTGAGGAGTGAATAAATTATAGTAGTTCAAGCTTGACCTGATCAAACTCAGTGAACTCTTAGAGAGTCTCTCAGAAGGTTTTCTTAGGTGTCAGGGGCAATAAGAAATTCACCTTTCAGCCAATCCATTTTATCCAGCATTGTGAGGGGCTAAATAGTAGATAAAACTAGGTGGTTCGAGTCCGGCTTGGGGTGCCAAACCACACAAGATGTGGTCCGATTTACGGACCACATCTTTTTTTATTGAG
>NZ_QKAP01000073.1 GCF_003247215.1 Malonomonas rubra
GCTGCGCAAAGCGAAGCGTGTGTGTTGGTCTGTGGCGAAACAGGAACCGGCAAGGAACTTTTCGCGCGAGCTATTCATCAGAACAGCAGCAGGAACGGAAAGAATTTCGTTGTAGTTGACTGTCGTTCGATTCCGGAATCTATTGCCGAAAAATTGCTCCTTGGCCACACAGGAGAGAATCGTTTCGGGCATAGTGGGCTTTTGTCACAAGCGAACCGAGGGACCTTGTTTCTCGATGAAGTTGCCGATCTCCCTTCTTCAACGCAAAAGATATTCTGTCAACTGCTGCAAGACGGTAAGTATAGGCCGGTCGGCCAAAACTCCCATGTTCGTGTCGAATTTCGCCTGGTATCCGCGACAAACCGCAACTTGCGACGGATGGTTGCCCAAGGAAAATTCAATCCAGAGCTGTATACCTTGATACAGCCTTTGCTAGTTGAAGTTCCTCCCCTCAGGGATAGGTTCGGGGACATCGAGCAGTTAACTGAATATTTTCTGAAGCGTTTTTATCAATCCGGAAACTTTATCCCGAAAGACCTTTCCCCTGAATTCAAGGAATTGTTGAAGAAGTATCCTTGGCCTGGGAATGTCCGTGAACTGGAAAACAGCCTCAGCCAGGCACTACTGGCGGCTAAAAACAAAAAAACCCTGTTCCCGAAGGATTTACCCGCTCATATCCGGGTTCAGGTAAAGAAGCTTGCCATCGATCAAAAGAAATCAGCTGTGGAGGAATGGAAAGGTTCCTTGTATGGAGGCCTGACTGTGGCTGACACCCCCCTTTAGGAGCCGGTCATGTGGTCAGTTTGGAAATCAATGCTGCGAAGAAGACGATCCTCGGTTTCTGTCCTGAGTGACGATTCTTGCGCGGCGGGAAGTTTCCTGCTTGGCAAGAAAATTCCTGCGAAGCAGGAGGTGGGTCAAGGCCCGAAAGAATGCCGCAAATGTCAATTAAGTAGCTGAAATTATTTATAAAAAATAGAGTTAAAAATAATGGTCAAGGTTGGTACGCAGGTTGCTCTTAGGAAGAAGCACAGACAACACTTCATGGAAGGAAAGGAGATCAATATGAAAAAGAAAGTCGTTTATAGCCTGGTCGCGAGTTTGATAGCAGCAGGTACGGCAACAGCGATAATGGCGTGGGAGCTCGGCCCGGAAACGACGCCGATGGCAAAATTCTTCCTAATCTTTTTTGGCGCCATTATTGTTCTCCAGTGCATCCCGGCCCTGTTGTTGTTCGGCTGTATCGTGAAGGAAGTTGCCTTTGGTGCCAGAAAGACAGCTCTGGTGGAAAACCAAAGTAAAACCAGTGCATCCTCATAAACAGAAGAGGTTCCAAATTATGCAGGCACGGAAAATACTCATCGTTGATAAAGACCCCAAAGCCCGGCAGCGTTTGGCTGATTTTTTCCAGAAATCGAATTATCAGGTCGACACCACTGGGTCCGCAGCCTTTTTGGTGGCTCACATCATCAAGAAGAATCAGCCGATCGTTTTATTGGGTAGCAGCTTTGAGGAAAAGATCAGCCCGGCAGAAGTTGTTACTCTGCTGCGGGAATGCAACAAATATCTGCACATCATTCTGATCTCCGATGCCAACTCGCCAAAAATGTTGCGTAAGGTCCGAGAGAAGGGGATTTTCTATCATGCTCTAAAACCTCAGTGCCGTGAGGATGAAGAAGAGTTGCGTTCGGTTGTCGAGTGCGCTCTGAACGATCTGGGCGCTGCATTGATTTAACGGCGGAAGTCAAAACAAACTAAATACCGAAGGAGACGAAAATGAAAACTGCAAAGAGACTGATGATGGCTGTAACAATTTTACTGGCATCGAGCTTGCCGGTGCTGGCGGAAGCTGGCGCACGGGAAGATAGCAGCAACGTGCTGGTTTGGGCATTTCTAGGAATTTGCGGGCTGATTATCTTCCTGCAGATGGTGCCGATTCTTTCCATGGCTTACGGGCTGATCAAAGGGATCTTCGGCAAGAAGGAAGAACTGGAAGCGGCAACCAGTAAGTATCGTTGAATAATCTGCACAGAACCGGTTGTGCCGGAGGAGTAAAGCATGAAACGGCTCTTGCTCAAGACCCTGATTTTGTTGTCATACCTGGGCACGGTGAACTTTGTTTGGATGTTGAGGGACAGCCTAGACGGATTCGTGTTTCTACTGGTTTCTTTCTCTTTGACATATTGCGGCATCATCGTTCTATCCCATTTGGTTACAATATTGGTTGCTTTATTTCCTTGGCGAGTGGCGGCAAGTTAGGAAGAACAGAGAGCGTTTCACCGCACCTTCGGTTGTCCTTGAAACAGAAACTGAAGCCACCTGAGCCTCTTTAAGCAAAGGAAGGAAAAATGAAAAATGTACTTCGATCACTGTTGATGTGGCTCTGTACACTACTGGTCTTCCTGTTCCCACTCGGAGCAATTGCGATAGTTTCCGAAGAGTGCCAGGACTGCCACGGTGATATGGATACGGTTGGCGAAGAGCTGTTTATCAATGTCGGCGTTTATGATAATACGGCGCACGCGGAAATGGGTTGTCTCTCTTGCCATGAATCCGTTGGGGAAGAGCATCCGGACGACGGCGTAGAAGTTTCCAAGGCCAACTGCCTCGATTGTCACGCAGAGATAGAGGAAGAACATCAGGCCAGTGCGCATGGCGGAAATGCGACCTGTGGCGATTGCCATAACCCGCACCGGGTTCACGGACTGACCGAGGTGTCCGGCTACGATTTGAATCAGCAGTGCGCCAACTGCCATCAAAACAGCAGCGTCGTTGAAAGTCACAGCGAATGGTTGCCGCAGGCCGATCTGCACGTTGCCAAGCTACCCTGCATCTCTTGCCATACGGCATCGGAAGATTACGTAATCATCCTCTACATTATCCAGCAGGAGAGTGAGGCTGTGGAGGGCGACTTCGAGCTGTCCGATCATGCTGACCTGCAGACGCTGGCTGGCGACAGAAACATTCAAAGCCTGATCGATTTGAACCAGGACAATTTTGTATCTCTGGCGGAACTGCGCACCTTCAACCGAAACCCGGGCTATGAAAAGATGCGGCTGGAAGCCACCTTGACGCCGAAAATCGTCAGCCACTCGGTACAAACGCTCGATAATCGCTGGGACTGCAGCTTCTGCCACACGTCCGGAACGGAAAAGATGCAGACCAGTTTTATCGCGCTACCGAACGCCGAAGGAACTTTCTCCAGGATCGAAGTCGAGCGGGGAGCGATTCTCAAGGCTCTGAACGGCACCCCCGACTTCTATATGATGGGAACCACCCGCAGCGCTTCGTTGAACATCATCGGCCTGATGATTATCATCGGCGGCCTGTTGATGCCGATCGGGCACGGTACCCTGCGCTTCTTGACCCGTAAAAATAGACAACACTAATGGGGGATATCGTCATGGCTGAAAAGAAAATGATTTATCTGCAACCGACCCCGGTTCGCATCTGGCATTGGCTGAACGCTTTGGGAATCGTAACGCTCTGCGCAACCGGCGCTCAGATCCGTTTTCCCGAATACGTTACCTTGTTCAGTGAGTATAAGTCAGCGATTATCCTGCACAACACAGCAGGATTCGTGGTCGCGATCTCTTTTTCGATCTGGTTCTTCTACTATGCCTTTGTTGCCCGGAGTATGGGCAAGATTTATGTGCCGAAAGCAGACGACATCAAGGTGGGGATTTTCCGACAGGCAAAATTTTACTTCTTGACCTACTTCCTTGGCTGGGACAACCCGCACCATCCGACTCCAGAAGACAAGTTCAACCCACTGCAGAAATCAGCTTATCTGGCGATCATGTTTGTGCTGGTTCCGCTGGTTAGCTTGACGGGAATTCTGCTGACCAACGTCGATCCACTGCGTGGTTTGATCATTATGATGGGTGGGCTGAAAATCTTGATGGGCTTGCACTTCTTGCTCGCCTGCTCTCTCTGCGCGTTTCTCTTTACCCATATTTATCTGGCAACCCTGGGGCACACCCCCTTTGCCCATTTCAAGCCAATGTGGACCGGCTGGGAAGAGGATTTGGAAGAGCATTTGGAAGAGCATTTGGAAGAGCATCATTCCCCGGTGGCTCATTAGGCTGGTAACAATAAACCAGGGAAGCCTATTACCTTAAGCAGAGTAGTGGAGAAGATGACGGATTTGAAAAAACAGGAGCTGACAGGCCAACTGGGCGAATCAGGTTGCGCAGCGCATACCAAAAATTGGCAGTCGCTGTCGCAGCGTGGCCTATGGCAGGTCCTCCTGTTTTTTCTGATCAGCATCGGGGCGTTGCAGTTCCGTGAAATTTATCTGCTTGATCTTGTCCCGGCCGACTTCCGGGAGCTGCGTAATTTTGTGCCACCGATATATCAGATCACGTTTGTTTTGGCTATCTACGGTTTTTGGGTAACGCTGAGTACTTTGGCCAAAATGACTAACTATGCTGTGCCGGTAGTCAAATGGAGTCAGCTCGGATATCGGAGTTCCTTCTACCTTTTTTATGCCTTTTCCGGGGGGTTGGACAACCATTTTATGGTGGTGTTTTATCTCGTCATCTTTCTTTATGGTGTCGAGCAGGGTCATGTCTGGTTTTATGGTAGTTGGCTGGAACATCGCGAAAAGGAGCTTTGGGGTGAACAATAGGTTTTCTGGCTTCTGGAAATTTTTGGGACAAGGGTATATCCAAGGGAAAACTGGATAGGCCCTTTGTTTTTGGTTATTTCAGATATGGCTGAATCTGTTGCAGGGAAAGTTCCAGGTCGGGTAAGTTATGTGCTTCAAGTGTCATGCTTGGCGGCGCGGGCAACTTCTGCACCTGCTGGAAAAGAGCGGTAAAATCTATATCGCCTGAGCCGATCGACAAGTGTTGATCGGTTTCCCCCAAGTTGTCATGCAGGTGCAGGTGTTTCATGTGTTTGCCCAATTTCAGGAACCAATTATCAAGAGGTTGATCGGCAAAAATGTTCCAATGGCCGATATCAAAACAGTGGCCGAAATGGTTGCAACCCAGATCAGCGAAAAGCTGCTCGAAAATCACAGACTGTCGTTCGTAGATGTTTTCCACCGTGATAATGGTTCCTTGTTGCTTGGCTTGCTCAATATACTCAGGCCAGAACTCCAGGGCATATTTCAGCCAACTCTCCTGCGTCTTAGGGGGGGCCTGATACGGAATCCCCGGGTGAAAGACGATAAGGCCGGCACCGAGTGCAGCCGCCAGTTGCAGTGATTGTTGGCAGATAGAGTGAGCGGTTATGCGTAAGCGTTTTTTCGGGTTTCCCGGATTGAAGTCGCTAAACGGGGCATGAACCGTGGTTTTTAACTGTTTTTCCGCAAGTTGCGACGCGCAGTCGGCCATTGCTGCTAAGTCAAGTTTTTCAATTCTGACTTCCTGGCAAGCAACTTCCGGTTGCAGTTTGCGATTGAGCAAAAAAGGCATCCGGGCCGGCAGCAGTTGTGCCGGCGTGTGGGCAAAAAGTAATGATTGCATGTCTTTTTTATATGGCACCGTAAGCGATGTGTTCCATGTTCTTAATCGCCCCGGGCTCGCCCAGGGTAATCAGGATATCTCCCACTTCAATTTCGGTGGTCGGATCAGGGTTGAAGGTCATCTTCTGATGCCGCTTGATACCGACAATTATCAGCCCCAGATCTTTGCGCAATCCCGAATTCACCAACGTCTTTCCAGCTAGGGTCGATTTCTCTGCGATGCGGATCTCTTCCAGCTGCAGCTCTATGTTTTCGGTGCCGGTCGCGATATCGATAAAATCGACCACCGACGGGCGCAGGATCGCCTGGGCTATCCGGGTTGCGCCAATGGTGTAAGGTGAGACCACCTTGTTGGCTCCGGCACGCATCAGTTTGATGTCCGCACCATCCTCGCTGGCGCGGGCTAGGATAAACAGGTTCGGGTTGATGCCGCGGGCGGTCAGGGTGATAAAAACGTTTGCGGAGTCGGAGGTGACCACGGTGATCAGCCCGTTGGCCCTGTCGATGCCGGCTCGTTCAAGCACCGCGTCATTTGTTGCATCCCCCTGGACGAACAGATATCCCGCATCTTCAAGATTCTGGCAGCGTTCCGCATCCTGTTCCACAACGATGAAGGGAATCGGCTTGGAAGCGAACTCCCGGCTGACCAGTCGTCCGATCCTGCCGAAACCGCAAACGATATAGTGGTTTTTTAGACTTCCGATCTGTTTTTGCAATTTTTTCCTCCCCATCAGCTTGCGTAACTGGCCTTCCACCATGAACTGAATCATCGAACCGATGGCATAGGCTATATTACCTGCGCCGAAAATAATCAACACGATGGTAAAGACTTGTCCTTCGTGGGAAAGATCGTGTACTTCCCTGTAGCCGACCGTGGCCAAGGTAATGACCGTCATGTATAGAGCCTCGAACGTGGACCAGTCTTCGATTATGACATAGCCGATTGTCCCGCCGCCGATCAGGATAACCAGAATTAAAAGCGATAGCAGAACTTTGCGTAGAGGATCCATTGGTGCTCCAGAGGTTTTAGTGAAGACATGATAGCTATCCGGTGAGAAAAAAACAAGAAATCGAAGTAAGCGGAACAATTGTCTACTGTATACAGAAAAGGATTGACTTGCGCTGTATACTGTATACAATTTAGCAAATTTAAAATGGGGAGAAGCGACCGTGAAGAGCAAACCGATTGAAAGACATCAGACGCTGCGGGAGAAGATCCTCGAAACAATCCGCGAAGCGATCCTCAAGGGAAACCTGAAACCGGGGGAGAAAGTCGCTGAGCCGGAGTTGGCGGAACGTTTCGGGATCAGTCGAACGCCAATCCGGGAAGCATTCCGGCAGTTGGAATCGGAAGGCTACCTGACAGTCATTCCGCGCAAAGGAGCTGTGGTTGCGGCGCTATCCGAACAGGACGTGCAGGAATATTACGCGATTAAAAGCATCCTTGAAGGTTACGCGGCGGAACTTGCTGCTGACAAACTGTCGGAGAAGGAGCTGGAAAAGCTTGAAGCGATCAACGAACGCTTGAGGCAATTGGCAGAGGAAGGGGACGTTAAGACTTTTTATCGTGTTCATAATGAATTTCATGAACTGTTCCTGAAAGCATGTGGGAACAGCAAGCTGGTTGAATTAATTCAGCAGCTCGGCATGAAGTTCAATCGCTTGCGGATGGCCTCGCTTTCAGTCAATGGGAGGATGGACATTTCGGTGACGGAACACGATAAGTTGCTCGAAGCGTTCCGTAAACATGATGGGGCAACAGCCGAGAACTTAGTTAAAAAGACCGCGGCAATCGGCGGCAAGGTGTTACTCGAAAGCTTGACTCAAGCCGAAGGAGGTAAAGGAAAGAAATCGATTTTGGAAGAACGCATAGATGTTTAACCCGATTTAGAAAACTCGCGATCTGGTCGCTTTTTGATAGATGTACGAAGGCCCCTGATTTTCAGGGGCCTTTGCTGTTGCTCCTAACCCTAATTCACATATTCACTAATCCCCTCGGGCAGTTTCTGAAGCTTTATAGCAAACGTTTTTTCCCAATCACCCTGTTCACAGATATTCTCTTCAAGCAGCATCTGCAGTTGGTCGCTGGTCATCGGGAATTGGGGAATCGACTGCAGTAGGGCGACAACCGGTTTCATCATCGCTAGTGGTTGATGCAGTTTGTAGACCTTTTTTTTCCCCATTGCCACCCCGACCAGATCGAGCAGTTCATCGTAACTGTAAACTTGAGGTCCCCCGCAGTGGTAAGCCTGGCCGATACTTTCCGGACAATCGAGGGCCCTGACAAAACCGGTGGCAACGTCTTTGACGCTGACCGGTTGTAGCCGGTATTTGCCATCACCGATTACCGGGACAACCGGTAGCTTGCGGATCAGGGCCGCTAGCATGTTGATGAATTGGTCGCTCGGGCCGTAAATCAGCGAAGGTCGGAAAATCGTCCAGTCGAGACCGGACTGGCGCACCAGTTGTTCTGCCGCCCATTTGGTTTTGTGGTAGTTAGTTACCGCATCAGCCCGGGTGCCATTTGCGCTCATGTGGAGAAAGCGGGTAACCCCCTGATCTTTAGCAGTCTCCAGCATGTTGCGGGTCGATTCGGTGTGCAACTTCTGGAAGGTGATCCCGCGGTGAGGATATTCGCGGATGATTCCGACCAGATGGATAACCGCATCACATCCTGCTAATGCCTCGGTTAGGCTTTCAGGGCGTGTGGTATCTCCAATGTGGACTTCGGCACCAGTAACTTGTTTGATCTTAGATTGATTATGAATCAAAGCTCGAACCTCGTGGTTTACTTTTAGCAAAGTTCGTAGCACCTCTTGGCCGACAAAGCCGGTTGCACCTGTTAACAAAATTTTCATCTCGGCCTCTTAAAGCAAGAGTAGTTTGTCTTGTAATAGGCAAAAAAACAGTACTTCTGTTGTGTTTTGCCGCAATAGTTGTCTCATGTCACCGGACAAGAAAAAGTTTTTAATCCCAATGAGAAGCTCCTACCTGCCTAAAGGTTCCCGACTTTTCTCCTTGGTAAATGTTTGTAACGCTGTTATATTTCTTAGCTGCTGGTTATTGTGAATCTCTACTCCCTTTGTTTTAATTATATCAGTTGTTGTGGCGATTTTATCTGGGGGGTTACGAAAGGAGGATGGTGTATGCAGGAGCAGCAATCGGTTTTTAACGAGGAGATTGTCTCCGAAAAGATTTTAGAGAAATGGGAATCGCGCGGCGTTAGCCGGCGGAGTTTTTTAAAGTTCTGTTCAGTTTTGACTGCCAGTCTGGCCTTGCCAGCCAGCATGATGGGGCAGATTGCCGAGGCGATGGAGGCAGATAATAGGCCTCCAGTTATTTGGGTTGAGTTCCAGGGTTGCACCGGCGATTCAGAAGCTTTCCTGCGGGCCAATCAGCCGACTGCAGCCGATGTAATCCTCGACTATCTGTCGATCGATTACCATGAAACCATCATGGCTGCAGCCGGGCATCAGGCGGAAGAGGCCAAGCATCAGACCCTCGAAAAATACAAAGGCAAATATATTGCCGTGGTCGAAGGTTCGATCCCTATGGCTGACAATGGCGTTTACTGCACGATCGGCGGTGACTCGGCAGTGAATATCGCGCGTCAGGTTTGCGGCAACGCCGCCGCGACCATTGCGGTCGGCTCCTGTTCTTCTTTCGGCGGCATCCCGGCGGCCAATCCGAACCCGACTGGCGCTGTATCGGTATCGGAAGCGGTGCCGGGAGCGACGGTGCTGAACATGCCCGGTTGCCCGCTGAATGCGGAAAACCTGACCGCTGCCATCGTCCATTTCCTGACTTTCAACCGCTTGCCGGCTACCGATCAGTTCGGGCGGCCGAAGTTCGCCTACGGCAAGCGGATTCATGACAACTGCGAGCGTCGGGGACATTTCGATGCCGGGCAGTATGCGGAAAGCTTCGGTGATCCCGGCCATCGCCAAGGCTGGTGCCTGTATAAACTGGGCTGTAAGGGGCCAGAAACCTTCCATAACTGTCCGACGGTTCGTTACAACGAGGGAACCAGCTGGCCGATTCAGTCCGGACACGGCTGTCTCGGCTGTAGCGAACCATATTTCTGGGACAGCATGACTCCATTCTACAAGCGACTGCCGCAGGTGGCTGGCTTCGGCATTGAATCGACGGTCGACAAGATCGGTCTTGGTCTGGTTGCGGCGACAGGGGTTGCCTTTGCGGCCCATGGTGTTGCCAGTGCTTTGCGCAGGGGTGACAAGCTGGAAGCCGATCAAGTGGTCAAGGAGGACTAAGCCATGGCAAAAAAAATCGTTGTCGATCCGATCACACGCATCGAAGGGCACTTGCGGATTGAAGCGCAGGTCGAAGGGGGGAAGATCACCAATGCCTGGAGTTCCTCAACCGCTTTTCGCGGCATCGAAACCATCCTCAAAGGGCGCGACCCGCGCGACGCCCATCATTTCACGCAGCGATTCTGCGGGGTCTGTACCACCGTGCATTCGTTGGCCAGTATCCGTGCCGTGGAAGATGCGCTGCAGATCCAGATCCCGGACAATGCCCGTTTGATCCGCAATCTGATCATGGCGGTTCAGAATATCCAAGATCATGTCATTCACTTTTATCACTTGCATGCTCTTGACTGGGTCGATGTGGTTAGCGCCCTCTCGGCCGATCCGAAGAAGACCGCCAGCCTGGCACAGTCGATTTCTGACTGGCCGCTGTCGAGCGCGAACTATTTCCAGGGAATACAGCAGCGGGTAAAGGCATTTGTCGGCACCGGGCGGCTCGGCCCTTTCGCCAATGCTTACTGGGGGCATAGCGCCTATAAGTTGCCAGCTGAGGCGAATCTGATGGGGGTGGCCCATTACCTAGAAGCGCTCGAGTGGCAGAAGGATATTATCCGGATTCATGCGATCCTCGGTTCGAAAAATCCGCACCCGCAAACGTTCCTGGTCGGTGGTATGTCGATGCCGGTCGATCCGGACAGCCAGAACGCCATCAACGCGGACAAGATAGCTCTGATTGGCAAGCTGCTGAAAAAGGCGCGAACCTTTGTCGAGCAGGTCTATATCCCCGATCTGCTGGCGGTCGCTTCTTTTTATAAAGACTGGGCCGCGATCGGCGCTGGCGTCGGCAACTATCTGAGCTACGGTGATTTTCCGATGGATAACGGCGGCGGAACCGACAATCTGTATTTTCCGCGCGGCATCATTATGGGCAAGGATCTAGCCAACTTGATGCCGCTGGACGAAGCAAAAATCAGCGAATATGTTACCCACAGCTGGTACAGCTACAGCGATGGGGATGATAAAGGGAAACATCCTTATCTTGGCGAAACCAACCACAACTATACCGGGCCGCAGCCACCGTATGAGTATCTGGATACTGACAACAAATACAGCTGGGTCAAGGCGCCTCGTTACATGGATCAGCCGATGGAAGTCGGCCCGTTGGCGCGGGTGCTGGTCGCTTATGCCAGCGGCAATACCGACGCCAAGGGAGCGGTAGATTTTGTCCTCAAGCAGTTGGGGATTGGTCCGGCGGCACTCTTTTCGACCCTCGGACGGACCGCCGCGCGCGGGATCGATTGCTTGATGCTGGCGCAAAAGAGCGAACTCTGGCTGCAGCAGCTGGCGGACAATATGGGGCGCGGGGTGCTCGAAGTGCACAACAGTGAAAAGTGGGATCCGGCAACCTGGCCGAAAGAGGCCCAAGGGTTCGGATATCACGAAGCTCCGCGCGGTGGCCTGGGGCACTGGATCCGAATTGAAAACGGGGCGATCAAAAACTATCAGGCGGTGGTTCCCTCAACCTGGAACGCAGGGCCGCGCGACCCGCGCGGCCAGCTGGGGCCGTACGAAGCCGCTTTGATCGATACCCCGATTGCTGATGAGAGGCAGCCGTTGGAAATTTTGCGCACCATCCATTCCTTCGACCCTTGTTTGGCCTGCGCGGTCCATCTGCTCGATGGCCAGGGGAGCGAGATCATCCGGGTGAGAGCACTATAAGCGAGGAGGCGGAGCATGCTACAGATACGTTATGTCTGGGAACTGCCGGTCCGATTCACCCACTGGATCAATGCCATTTGCGTCTTGGTCCTCTCCCTGACTGGTTTTTATATCGGCCACCCCTTTTACACCGCGAGCAGTACGGCGGAATATATTATGGGCTGGAACCGGTTCATCCATTTCCTGTTTGGCTACCTCTTTCTGGTGTCGATGCTGGTTCGGATTTACTGGTTTATCGTTGGGAACCATCATTCCTCCTGGCGGATGTTTTTCCCCTGGGCGACCGAGAAAGGGCGTAAGAGCGCCTTGACCTTTTTTCGATACTATACCTTCAGTGGTCCGAAGCTACCCTACGAGGTCGGTCATAATCCGTTGGCCTGCATGGCGTATGCCGCTGTTTTTTCACTTTTTATCATTCAGATTGTCAGCGGGTTCACGCTATATGCCCAGTCACAACCGGCTGGCTTCTGGTTTGCCTCGCTCGGTTGGCTGACCTCCCTGATCGATTTGCAGACCTTGCGACTGGTGCATCATGCTGTGATGTGGTTGCTGGTCGGGTTTTTTATCAATCACCTCTACAGTGCCTGGTTGATGGATGTCAAAGAGATGAACGGGGTGATGAGCAGTATCTTCAGCGGCTATAAGTTTGTCGAGAAAGAAGATCTCTGATGACGGTTTTGGTGCTTGGGTTAGGAAACCTGCTGATGACCGACGATGCCCTCGGTGGTCGTATGATCGCCGAACTAGAAAAGAGCTACCGGTTTCCGCAGGAGGTTCAATTGTTGGATGGAGGCACCCTGGGGCTTGACCTGCTTCCCTATCTTGAAGGGGTCGACAAGCTGCTGGTGATCGACGCCCTGCGGATGGGGGCTCAAGCAGGGGAACTGTTCCGCCTGGAAGGAGAAGAGGTACCGCGTGCCTTTGCCAACAAACTGTCTGTGCACCAGATGGGGTTGCAGGACTTGCTGGCAGTCGCTGAACTGCAGGGGCATTTGCCAGAGCAGTTGGTTGTCTGGGGAATCCAGGCGGAGTCGGTGGAGGTCGGGATGGAGTTGAGTCCGGCTGTTTCCGGCAGCGTTGCTGAACTTATGCTTTCTGTTGTCAGAGAGCTGCAAGGCTGGGGAGTCGTTTTAAAGCAGGCGGCTTAATCGAATAAAATAGAATACATACGAATAACGACCGGTGATTTTAGCGTAACTAAAATCACCGGTCGCTGTTTAAGGAAGTTTTCTCTGTGCTGAAAAACTGTCTACTGTGACAAAAAAACAGCTTTTGATGCCATAAAATGCGCTTGTGGTCTTGTCAGGAAAGCTTCTTTGGGCTATAGTCCGGCCGGTTGCTCGGCCGGTTTATACAAATAAAAACTTAAGTGTTTTATTAGCGGCTGACTAAAATTTTTCAACCCTCAAGTGAAGACGCATCACCCATGGAGGAATTGATGAGCGAACTGACGGCAGACGTTCTGGGACTCAAAAGTGTGGGAAAGGTTTATCGTAACCTCAGCTACGAAGAACTCTTTACCCATGAGACTGACAACAAAGAAGGTAGAGTTTCTGCCAACGGGACCATGATGGTCGATACCGGTAAATTTACCGGCCGTTCGCCGAAAGACAAGTACTTTGTCAAGCAGACCCCTTCCCAGGACAACATCGCTTGGGGCAGCATCAATAAGCCGGTTTCTGCTGAAATTTTTGACGAGCTTTACGCCGACGTCATCGATTACCTCTCCGGAAAAGATGTTTATGTAACTGACGGTTACTGCGGATCAAACGAAAGCACTCGCCGCAGTGTTCGTTTCATCACCGAGATTGCCTGGCAGTCCCACTTTGTCAAGAATATGTTCATTCGTCCGGATGAAGCCGACCTGCCGAATTTCAAGCCAGGGTTCCGGGTTTACAATGCTGCCGGCATGACAAATCCCAAGTGGGCAGAGCACGGCCTAAACTCCGAGGTGTTCGTCATCTTCAACATCGAAAAGAATGTCGCCATCATCGGTGGCACTTGGTACGGCGGCGAGATGAAGAAGGGCATCTTCACCATGATGAACTACTGGCTGCCGCTGGAGAACATCCTCTCCATGCACTGCAGCGCCAACGTCGGCAAAGACGGAGACGTCTGCCTGTTCTTCGGCCTCTCGGGAACCGGCAAAACCACCCTGTCGACCGACGCCGCCCGCAAGCTGATCGGTGACGACGAGCACGGCTGGGATGCAGACGGTATCTTCAACTTTGAAGGCGGTTGCTACGCCAAGTGTATCGATCTCTCCGCCGAGAGCGAGCCTGAGATCTATGGCGCCATCAAGCGCAACGCACTGCTCGAGAACGTTGTCTATAACGAGGATAATGGCGAAATCGATTTCGCCGATGGCTCCAAAACCGAGAATACCCGGGTTTCCTACCCGATCGAGCATATCGACAACCATGAGTCGACCCTCAAGGCCGGGCATCCGCAGAACATCATCTTCCTGACCTGCGATGCGTTCGGTGTGTTGCCGCCGGTCTCCAAGCTGACCAAAGAGCAGGCAATGTACTACTTCCTCTCCGGTTACACCGCTAAGGTTGCCGGGACCGAGCGTGGAGTCACCGAGCCTCAGGCCACCTTCTCGGCTTGCTTCGGCGAGGCCTTTCTGCCGCTGCACCCGACCGCATATGCCAAACTGCTCGGCGAGAAAATGGAGCAATATGGGGTTAACGCTTACCTGGTCAACACCGGTTGGGCTGGTGGCGGTTACGGCGTCGGCAAGCGGATGAGCATCAAGGCGACCCGAGCCTGCGTCAACGCAATTCTTGACGGTAGCATCAACAATGTCGATTTTGAGCAGACCCGCTTCTTCAACCTGAACATTCCGAAGGAATTGCAGGGCGTCGATACCGACCTGCTCAACCCGCGCAATGCTTGGACGGACAAAGATGTTTTTGATCAGACCGCTAACAAGCTGGCCGGGATGTTTGTCGAGAACTTCAAGAAATACATCACCGACAACGATGATTTCGATTTCACCCAGGCAGGGCCGCAAGCGCAGTAATCAAGGCGGTTTATAGTCCCGAGGCGACCAGCGAGAGCTGGTCGCCTTTTTTTGTGTCGTGTGCTTGACAGATCGTGAAAGAAAAATAATAATTAAGAGCTAAAAATTAAACGCAAACGATACTGAAATGAAAATAAAAGACTTAAAAAAATTGGGGGAGTTCGGCCTGATCCGCGAAATTCAGCAGCGGGTAGGAACTGCAGCACATCTGGTCAAAGGGATCGGTGACGATTGTGCAATCCAGTTTCAGCGCGAAGGCTGGGAACTCCTCACCAGTACTGATTTATTGGTCGAGGGGGTACATTTCAACCGCCAGTGGATCAGCATGGAGGAATTGGGGCGTAAATCGGCGGCGGTCAACATCAGTGATATCGCCGCCATGGGGGGGCAGCCGAAAAGCCTGTTCCTCGCTGTGGCCTGCCCGATAGAGATTCCGGTGACGGAGTTGGAGCAGTTCATTACCGGTTTTCTTGCTGTTGCCGAGGAACACGGTGCTATTTTGGCCGGGGGGGATACCTGCCGTTCTTTGGGGCCGCTGCTGATTTCGGTGACCGTGCAGGGAGAAGTGGAAACTGGCTGTGCAATTTGTCGTGACGGTGCGAAGGTGGGGGATGCCATCTACGTGTCGGGGACATTGGGTGACAGTGCCGTGGCTTTGACCGATTTTCTGGCAGGGCGAAACCCGGAAGAGGCTCTGTTACAACGGCACAACAGACCGGAGGCAAAAGTGGTTTTGGGCCGCCAGTTGGCGAACGGAAAGTTGGCATCGGCGATGCTCGATGTCTCTGATGGCCTGCTTTCCGATCTGGGGCACATTCTCGAAGAGAGCGGAGTCGGTGCCGAAGTGGAATTGTCCTCTTTGCCGTTGTCGGAGCCGTTTCGCAGACGGTTGCAGGAAGCCCCGGAATTGATCGATCTGGCTTTGACCGGTGGTGAAGATTATGAGCTGTTATTGACTTCACCCCACCAAGGGTTGTCTGAAATGGCCTTTGAGGGCGGGAAACTGACGAAGGTTGGCGCGATCTGTCGTCAGCCTGGGCTGAATATCAGGCAAGCGGATGGCAGTCTCTATCGATGTTCACGAGGTGGTTTTGACCATTTCTCCTGATGAGCAGAATTTGGGGGGAAAGTTGTTGTTCGGGCATGAGGTGCCTTTTGTCGGCAGTGATATCTCCGAGGTCGAATATTGGCAGATCGGAGAAATTCTTCGCCAGCAACAGAATTTTAGTCTAAGCGGCTATAAAGATCTTTGCATCAAGAGGCGGATCGCCACGCGAATCAGAACTTTGGGGATGAGCAACCCGGCTGCCTACGTAACGCATTTGGCCGCAGAAGTGAGCGAGCAGGAACAACTTCTGAAGGCGTTAAGTGTTCATGTATCGCACTTTTTTCGTAATCCCAGTACTTACAAAGTGCTGGAAAAAAAGATCCTGCCGGAGTTGCTTGAGCAATCCCTCCGGCAACGGAACAAGTTGAGGATCTGGAGTGTTGGTTGCTCCGATGGTGAAGAGCCCTATTCAATCGCTCTGTTGGGACAGAAGCTTTCGATCGAAGCAGGATTACTGAAGATTATCGGAACCGACCTGAGTTCGGAGGCCTTGTCGCGGGCCAAGCGAGGCAGTTACGAGCAGAGTCGTTTGCACGAGGTTCCAGAGAGTCTGTTGCAGAAATATTTTGAACACATAGACAATCGCTATTCCTTGACTGCTAGCATTCGGAACAGCGTGCAATTTTTCCGGCATGACATTTTGAGTGATCAGCCGTTTTACCGGGCAGACCTGATCCTCTGTCGCAATGTGCTGATCTATTTTTCCCGAGAACAACAGCAGCGCGTGCTACAGATTCTGACAGCAGCCTTGTCGGCCGGCGGGTATCTGGTTCTCGGACGGGCGGAAAACCTTGTTGCTTCCTGCCGAGAACTTTTTCAGTGCATCGATCCGGCAGAACGGATCTATCAGCGGCTGGAGGAGGGAGAACAGTTATTGCCGACAGTGGTGGTCGGAAAATCACAGGATTTTAGCTAAACTTAGTAGTATTTGAATAATTAAGCATTTTAAATGAATCAGGCGAACGCCCTGAAGGAGATGAAAAATGCGTGTTGAAATCACCTACAAGTTTGTCATCGGGTTTATTTTCGTCGTGGCGTCAGTGGTGCTGCTAAATCTGACGGTACCCAGTCTGGCGATACCGGAATGGCTTTATCAGCCGTTGGCGATTGGCGGTGCACTGCTGGTTGGCTTGGTGTTCGGTTGGCTCTTTTCCAAGGCGTTTACGGCCAACATCAGCATCCTTACCGAAGGCGCAGAGCGTCTGAGCAGTGGCGATTTAAGCCGCAAGGTGCGGCTACGGCAGGGACTGTTCAGTGATGAAACAGAAGATCTGTCCAACTCCCTGAATCTGGTGGTTGACAGTTTGCGCAATCTGGTCGGCCAGATTCGCAACAGTTCGGTCAATGTCAACGAAGCCTCAATTTCCCTGGCGGCAACCGCTGAAGAGATGACTGTCACCTCGCATGAAGTAGCCGGATCGATCGAACAGATCAGCCGCGGCGCCGAGACCCAGGCGGAAATGGTGGAGCGTGTCTCCAAGGTTACCAAGGAGATGGCCAACGAGATCGAACTAATCGCTTCATCGGCGACCAAACTTTCTCAATCGGCTGAAGAGACAACCATGACCGCCCGGCAGGGGGAGAATATGGCGACGACCGCCATTGCCAGTATGAAACAGGTACTGGAACAGGTCGAAGAGAACAGCCAGTTGATTGTGGCTTTCAGCGAACAGGTGCAAAAGATCGGCACCATTATCGATGTCATCACCAACATTGCTCAGAAAACCAACCTCCTTGCGTTAAACGCCACCATCGAGGCGGCCCGTGCCGGGGAATATGGTCACGGTTTTGCCGTGGTTGCCGAGGAGGTCAGCAAGCTCGCCGACAGCACCGGCGAATCAGCCGCCGAAATAACCCGATTGATCGAGGCGACCCGCGAGCAGAGCCAGAAAGTTCATCTGTCGATGACCGAGAGCGTTAAGTCGATCGACTCCGGCCGTGAGGCGGTCGATGTGGCCGGCAATACCTTTAGTGCGATTATCGATAAAGCGGAAACCGCACAGGAAAAAGCGGCAAAAATTATGGAGTTGACGGCCAACCAACAGCTTGGTTCGAGCGCGATTGTCGAAGCGATCGAAGAGATCGCCCGGGTCACCGAAGATAATGCGGCCTCTACGGAGCAGGTTTCTGCGGCGACGGAAGAGCAGTCAGCGTCGATGGAGGAGATGACCTTCGCTTCACAGCGGTTGTCGAAGTTGGCCGATGAGCTGCTGACCTCGGTCAGTCGCTTCAATCTGGGCGCAGATCTGGAAAGCGGCCAGGCATGAGCCAGTTATTGCCGTTCAAGTTGGGGGCAGAGGTTTATGCCTTGGAACTGATCGATGTGCAAGAGATTGTCGAGCATTGTCAGCTGCACCCAATACCCGGAGTGCCGGAGACGGTGCTGGGGGCAATCGGTTTTCACGGTCGCATCGTTCCGGCGATCGATCTACCGTTGCTGCTCGGTTTTCCGGCTGGCCTCCGTTCGGAGCGGATGATCGTCCTGACTGATGAACATGGTCCGGTCGCTTTGGTGGTCGACCAATTACTGCGGATTATTACCCTCGATTTGGTGCACAGCGTCTTGTCGCAGAGCGATTCGGAGAAAGACTGCATCCGAGGCGTGTTGAATCGCAGTGGGCAGATGATCAGTATGCTTGATCTGGCACAACTACGGTTGCTTTTGCAACAAATCTGTACCGGAAATGGAGATCGAAAATGAAACAGGTTCTGATCGTCGACGATGCGCTTTTCATGCGGAATTTGCTGCGCGATATTTTTGAAGGGGCCGGTTGGACGGTGGTGGCTGAGGCGGAAGACGGGTTTCAGGCGGTCGAGCAGTTTCAAGCACTTCAGCCCGATCTGGTGACCATGGATATCGTTATGCCGCGGATGGGGGGCATCGATGCGATGCGAAGAATTTTGCAGGACTTTCCGGAAGCCAGGATTGTCATGTGCAGCGCTCTGGGGCAGGAGCGCATGGTGATGGAAGCGATTAATGCCGGGGCCATGGATTTTATCGTTAAACCGTTTCAGGACCAGCAGGTGCTGGATGTTGTCGCCCGGGTTTGCAACGCTTGAGTTCGCCAATTAATCAGGACCACTGATGGATATTGAAAAATATCGCAAGATGTTTTTAAGCGAAGCGGCCGAGCATCTGCAGAACATGGCCAAGCAGCTGGTGGCGGTCGAAGCTGACCCGGAGGATGGCGAAGGGATCAACTCCCTGTTCCGTGAAGCTCACTCGATCAAAGGGATGGCTGCGACAATGGGGTTCGATGCGACGACTCGCCTGGCCCATCATCTGGAAGACCGATTGGCCGAGTTCCGCGGGAAGGGACAGATCTCGAGCGAGATGATCGATCGGTTGCTGGCCGGAGTTGATCTGTTGGAGGGGCTGCTGGAGGATATCGCACAAGGAGAACAGGAGCGGGATGTTGATCTCTTTATCCACGGGGAACAGCTGGCGTTGATCGAACTGGAGCCGCTGGATTCGGCTGAGGAGGATGACGCCTGTTGCGATTTGGCCAGCAATAGGATGCTGATCCGGTTGTTGCTGGATGAATCGGTCGTTGCGCCCGGTCCACGATTGCTGGTGTTGTTGAATAGGGTGGCCGAATTCGGCACTGTCCTCGAGACGACCCCGAGCGAAGAAAACTTGCTGCAAGGGGAGATCAGCCGGACTCTGCTGGTTCAACTCGAGACCGAGATCCCCCAGCAGGAGATTCTCAAGCGCTTGGAGTGTTACAGGGAACTGAGCAAAATTGAGTTCCCTGCGGCGGTTCTTGAAGAGGAAACCGCCCGCAATAAACCAGGCAGAGTTTCGGCGACGAGCACGGTTCGGGTTGATACCGACCTGCTGGATCGGTTTATCAACTTGACCGGAGAATTGATCACCAATCGTTACCAGCTGCAAAGCGCCGCCGGGGAGAAGGACTGGACAGAACTGAACGAAGGTCTCGGCCAGCTGGCCCGGTTGGTGAAAAGCCTTCACCATCAGGTTCTGCAGGTTCGGATGATGCCGCTGGAAAGTGTCACCGGCCGCTTGCCGCGCACGGTCCGTGACCTGTGCCGCAGCAGCGGCAAAGAGGTCCGGCTGGAAGTTTTGGGCGCATCGCTTGAGATCGATCGATCGATTCTCGAAGCATTGACCGATCCGTTGACCCACATGATCCGTAACGCCATCGACCACGGGATTGCCAAGCAAGGGACTGTGCAGATCAAGGCCTGGCGCGAGCGGGACCAGATTCTAATCCAGGTCGCCGATGATGGTCGGGGGATTGATCCGGAAATGGTCCGGCAACGGGCACTGGATAGCAACTTGATCAGCCCGGGCCAGGCGCAAACCATGCGCGATTTCGAAACATACCAATTACTCTGCCTGCCCGGTTTTACAACCAAGGAACAAGTGACCGAAACCTCCGGGCGCGGGGTCGGCATGGATGTCGTGAAAAGCGTCGTCGAAAAGCTGGGTGGGGTCTTACTGATCGACTCTAACTTGGGGAAGGGCACACGCGTCACCATGAAACTGCCGTTGTCGGTGGCGATTATCCGGGTGCTGCTGGTTCTATGTGACGGAAGTCTGCTGGGGATTCCGATTACGCGAATTTTGCAGACGGTTGAGGTGGAGCCGGGGGAGGTGCAGACCAGCGGAAAGCAGCTGGCGATCTCGTTGCATGGGGAACTGATCCCCTTGTTGTCACTGCGGAAAATCATGCAGCGTCCGAAGGGTCCAGGGAAAACCATGCTGTCTCTGGTGATCACCGAAGTTTTCGGCCGCAAGGTAGGGCTGGTTGTCGATCGCCTGCAAGGACAACAGGAAGTCTTTGTACAGAGTTTGCCGAGCCCCTTCGACCAGTTACGCGGCACCGGTGGTGGCGCGATCTTGGGAGATGGCCGCATCATGTTTTTATTCGACCTGCAGTCGAAGCTGGAAGGGCGACGGGCCAAGGGAGCCTGAATGACAAACAATTTGCAGCAAGAAAAACTCTGTCAAATTTCTCAACAGGGGATGCGGCAAGCTGCGCAAATGCTCTCTCGTTTGCTGCGGCAAAACATCGAAGTTGAGGTCGCGAACGTTTTGCTATCCGACTGTAAGAAGGTTCTCGATGCGGAAGCTGAGCAGCAGCTGGGGATTTACCTGCAGGTCACGGGAGAGGTTAATGGCGGCATGCTGCTGACTTTCAGCAAAGAGTGTGCGGCTTGGTTGTGCGGGCGCCTGCTTGGGACGACGAGCGACAATTTGCTTGTCGAGCCGGCCAGCTCGACATTGCGCGAAGTAGGCAACATTATGGCATCCTCTTTTTTGGCCAGCATTGATGAGCAGCTGGGACTGCGAGCCTTACCGTCACCGCCGCAGCTGCATTGTGCTCCGCTCAAGGAACTGTTGCAGCGCTGTCAGCTGGCCAGTGGAGAAGACTGCCTGATCGTGCAGACCCGACTGTTGGGGGAGGCGGGTGCCGACGGCCGCCTGCAGGGAGCGATCTATCTTTTACCGCAGACGGTGGCGCTGGAAAAACTGCGTGAGCAGATCGATGGCTGAAAAGGCCCTACTACCTCCAGGGTAAATTTGGTAAAATTGCATTTTTATATTTGATCAACGTGGAGATTACCTATGTGGGCTCGCTCTCTTTTTCTGTTACTTTTTGCGCTTCTGTCGACCGTTTCTATGGCCTCGGCACTTGGGCTGAACGATGTCATCAACGCGTTGGAAATTCCTTTTAAGGCGACGGCAACCAAAGATCGCGGGACGCCTACGTCCGGGATTTACGATTTTCAGGCCGATTTTTTTCAAGAGTCGCAGATCGATTCGATCGATCGTGTTCAGCGCGGGCGCGGCGAGGTGAGCTTCAAATTCCAGCGGTTGAACCTTGTTGATGCCCCGCTGGCCATGTTTCGCTGGGAATACCGGGAGCCGACGGACCAGGAGATCATTTCCGATGGTCGCACCCTGTGGGTTTATCAGCCTGATAACCGCCAAGTGATCGAAAGCGATATCAGTCAGGCAGCAGGCCAGCAAAGCGATAACCCAGTGAGCTTTTTGAGCGGTCTCGGCAACTTGTCGCGTGATTTTAACATTCGCTGGGGGGCACCGAACATTGACCGCGAGGGGAACTATGTGCTCGAACTGGAACCACGGCGGAATTCCCCGCTGATTCGCACCCTACGGATTGTCGTCGACCGGAATGCCGTTAATGATTATGTCGAAAACAACCGGACCGGAGAATATTTTCCGATCCTTGCCACCATGGTCAATGATCCGAACGACAACCGCACCACCATCGAATTTCAAGACATTCGGGTCAATCGGGACCTCTCCGAGAGCTTTTTCGTTTTCCACCGCCCCGCCGGGGTAGAAGTGGTGCATCCCGAAGAAACCTATCCCGGTTTTCAGTAAAACGATTTACGAGCTTTAGCGCAAACGCAGATTTAACCGCTCCGGAGCTTTCATGCCGGAGCGGTTTTGTGTTATAAGGCTCTGATTCTTTGGGGATTATTGCTCAACAGCTTGTACGATAAGGAGTTTATAGTATGCCGAGTTTCGATATCGTTTCCAAGGTCGACCTGCAAGAGGTCGATAATGCTGTCAACCAGGCGATCAAAGAGATCGGGCAACGTTACGATTTCAAGGGGACCCAGAATGAGCTGGAATTAGATGAAAGCTGCTTAAAAATTGTTGCCGCTGATGATTACAAGCTGCAGGCAATCAAGGATATTCTGATTGCCAAGTTCGTCCGACGCAACGTTTCTCCCAAGTGCCTTGACTATGGCAAGGAAGAGTCCGCATCCCACGGGCAGGTGCGGGTGCGAGCCGCGATCGTTCAGGGGATCAGCAAGGAAAAGGGCAAGGAGATCGTCAAGCTGATCAAGGAAACCAAGCTGAAGGTTCAGGCCCAGATCATGGAGGAGCAGGTGCGGGTTTCGGGCAAGAAGATCGATGACCTGCAGGAAGTGATGCAAATGCTCAAAGGGAAGGATCTTGGCATCGAATTACAGTTTGAAAATATGAGATCGTAGGGAGTGGCCCTTTTCCCCAAACTCTGCGTTAAGCGGCGAATCGGCATTGTGCGGCATCCCATGGATGCCTCCGCTGCCGATTCTTGCTTACCTTGACCTTGGGAAAAATTGCTCACTCCTCGTTTCCGTTGTTGAAAACCGTTAAAATTAAAATCAGGACGTTCCGTGGATAAGTTCAAAGTCGCATTGGTCAGCCTTGGCTGCCCGAAAAATCTTGTTGATGCCGAGGTGATGCTTGGTCATCTGCCGCCCGATCGTTATGAGATCATCACCGATGAAAGTCAGGCCGAAATTATCGTCGTCAACACTTGCTCTTTCATTAACGACGCCAAAGAAGAGTCGGTCGACACCATACTGGAAGTGGCTGACTACAAGCAGGTGGGGAACTGCAAGCTGCTGGTGGTAAGCGGGTGCCTGCCGCAGCGCTACAAGGAACAGCTGGCCAAGCAGTTGCCGGAAGTCGACCTGTTTATGGGAACCGCTGAGGCGCCGCGGATTGTCGAGTTGATCGAACGGCAGCTGCAGCTTGATGAGCCGAGTCAGGAGATCGGCATCCCCGATTATCTCTACGACCACGAAACACCGCGGGTCAATTCATCTCCCTTTTATAGCAGTTACATCAAGATCGCCGACGGTTGTGCCAATCATTGCTCCTATTGCATCATCCCACAACTGCGCGGCACCCTGCGCTCCCGTAGCATCGCGTCGGTGGTTGAGGAAGCACGCACGCTGGCCACCAAGGGGGTTAAGGAGATCAACCTGATTGCGCAGGATATTACCGCTTACGGCATGGACCGCGCTGATGGGGCAACAATCGAATCGCTGCTGAAAGAACTGGTCAAGGTGGATGAGGTTGACTGGATCCGCCTGCTTTATGCTTATCCGGACGGAGTTTCTGACGAGTTGATTGAGCTGATCGCCAGCCAAGAGAAGATTTGCAACTACCTCGATATCCCGTTGCAGCACATTGACGACCAGATCCTCGCCGAGATGAACCGGCGGGTGGGAGAAAAAGAGATCCGTGCACTGCTAAATAAACTGCGTGATAAAATACCCGATCTGACGTTGCGCACCTCGTTCATTGTCGGCTTCCCCGGAGAAACCCCGGAACAGTTTGACAAGCTGCTGGCGTTTGTCAAAGAGGGGCATTTCGAACGGGTCGGCGTGTTTCGTTATTCGCGGGAAGAGGGGACGGCGGCGGCTAGCCTGCCGAACCAGGTGCCGGGACAAACCAAGAAAGGGAGGCTCAATCGTTTGATGAAGGCCCAGGCCCGGGTATCCTTCAACAAGAACCGCAGCCTGATCGGGCGGACCGAGACGGTGCTGGTGGAAGGTTTCAGCGAAGAGACCGAGCTGTTGCTCAAAGGCCGCAGCGCCCGGCAGGCTCCCGACATCGATGGGCATTTTCTGATCACTGCCGGCCAAGCCGACGTCGGTGAGCTGGTACAATTGAAAATTACCGATTCCTCCGAGTACGACCTGATCGGCGAAATCATCGAGGAATAGCCGATGTTCGTTCGCCGCTGGGTCGCGCTGCTGTTACTGCTGATTGGCGGAGAAAAGCTGTGAGTTGCTGGCGACCTACCTGCTCAGCAAAGGGGTGGCACTGGGAAAACTGGATTTCTATCCGCACGCTGCCGAGGGGCAGCCGTTGTTTTTCACCTTATCGGAGTCGCTTGGGGCGGCGCGAGAATAACGGGAGAGAGTAGATGAAGATAGTCCTGCCTGTTGCTGGAAAAGGGACGCGCTTGCGTCCGCACACCCACACCAAGGCCAAGTCGTTGGTCCATGTCGCCGGTAAGACGGTGTTGGAGCATATCATCGAGCGGTTGATGGTTGTCGATGTTGAGGAGTTTATCTTTATCACCGATGAGAATGGTCAGCAGGTGGAGGATTTCATGCAACGGAAATTCCCCGACCTCAAGTGTTCGTACCTAGTGCAGAAGGAGCGGCTCGGGCCGGCACATGCGGTGGCTTTAGCGGCACCGCAGGTGAAAGCGGGGGATAACTTGCTGGTGGTCTTTAACGACACCATTTTTGTTACCGATCTGGGCAAAATCCCACAACTCTGTGAGGATGCCGACGGGCTGATTTATTCGAAAGAGGTGGAGGACTACCAGCGCTTCGGGGTCAACGTGATGCGCGACGGTTATATCGTCGATATGGTCGAAAAGCCGGATACGCCGATTTCCCGGCTGGCTCAGGTCGGCCTCTATTATCTGAAAGATGGCGCCGGCTTCCTGCGTTCCATTGAACAGACCATCGAAGCTGGAGAAAAAGTCAAAGGCGAGTATTATCTGCCGTCGGTGTTTATGCGCATGATCGGTGAGGGAGCTAAGTTCAAGGCCCCGGAAATAGATGCCTGGCTCGATTGCGGCAAGCCGGAAACCCTGCTCGAAACGAACCGCTTCTTGCTCAAAGGGCGCCACCATATCCACGGCGAAGTGATCGATTGCGTGATGATCGAGCCGGTGCATATCGAGCGGGGCGCGATCATCAAGAACTCGATAATCGGCCCGAATGTATCGGTCGCTGCCGGCACCCGGATCGAAAACAGCGTGATCCGCAATTCGATTATCAATGCCGAAAACCATGTGAGTAACCTGATCCTCGACCACTCGCTGCTCGGCGATTCGGTGACCTTGGTCGGTTCGCCAAGACGGATGAATATCGGCGACCACTCTTTAATCGAAATGGACCAGTAGTCGCTTTATGGAATACCAGCAGTACCTGCCTTATCTCATTCCTCCGTTGCTCGGGGCGCTGATCGGTTATGTGACCAACTATATCGCCATCCGTATGCTGTTCCGGCCGCTTAAGCCGTGGCGGCTGATTGGTCTTCGGGTGCCGCTTACGCCGGGGATCATTCCGGGCAAGCGGGGTGAACTGGCGCGCAAAATGGGCGAGATGGTCGGTGAACACTTGCTCACCGTTGATGATGTTGGCCGCGCCTTCAGCAAAGAATCGATTCAGCGTGAACTGCGACTGGCGGTGACCGATAAGCTGGGCCTGTTCCTTGACCGAGAGCTGGGCCCGCTGGAGACGCTGATTCCAACCCGCTTCCGAGCCCGCTTCCGAGAATTGGTTGATCTGCTGCGCGGCAAAGTGGTCAAGCTGGTGTTCGATTACCTGCAGGGTGAACCCTTTGAGGCGAAGTTGCGCGATTATCTTAACCGGCAGGGAGATCAGTTGCTGGCCCGCGATCTAGCCAGTTTTTTGACCCCGCAGCGCTATCGCGATCTGCAGCTGCATCTGGACGGCAAGTACGCCGAATTCTTCCAATCGCCGAAGGTTGCCCAAGCGGTTGGCAGTTACATTGACCAGAAAACCGAAAAGCTGCTTGCCAGCGAAAAGCCGCTACGTGAAATCCTGCCGCAGGATTTGATCGAACTGCTCTTAGCCCAGCTGGAAAAAGAGTTGCCGCCGCTGGCGGAAAAGTTCGGCGGCATGCTCTACGATCCTCAGTTCCGCGCCCGCTTGGTGAAAAAGGGGAAAAAGGCGATCGACTCGTTTCTCGATTCCCTCGGCGGGCTGGCCGGTTTGCTGAGCGGTTTTATCGATCTGAACAAGATTTACGCCAAGATCCCGGAGTTTCTTGATAAGGCTGGGGATGAAATCGCCAACTGGTTGCGCGAGGCGGAGACCCAGGCGCAGCTGGCCAAGCTGTTGCGCGAGCGGGTTGACGGCCTGCTCGACCGTTCGCTGCCCAGCTATCTGGAAAAGCTGCCGTATGAGAAGGTTGTCGGGGTTCGTCACTTTATTCGCAACCAAGTGGTTGAGACAGTTCAGTCGCGTAAAACCATCGATACGGCGTTGATCCTGACTGAAAGCGCCATCGATCGGATCAAGGATCGCTCCTTCGATAACCTGCTGCACAACGCCATGCCGGATGGCGGTGTTGAGCGGGCGCGCGCACAGTTGGCCGATAAACTGTTGTCGGTACTCCGGTCGGCAGAGGCGCGTAGCGCGCTGGAGACCATTCTCGGCGAGCAGAGCGAAGAGTGGCTCTACCGCAAGCCGCTCGGCTTGCTGTCGGCGAAACTGCCGGGTGATCTACGTAGCGAGCTGGAAGCGGCGATCTGCCAGCTGGTCGAAGAGATGCTGAAGAAGGAAGCGCCGCGACTGGTGGAAACCCTCAACGTGCGCAAGATGGTCGAGGAAAAGGTCAATGGGCTCGATATCCTGCAGGTCGAAGGGCTGTTGATGGGAATCATGAAGGAGCAGTTCAAGTACATCAACCTGTTCGGGGCGCTGCTCGGTTTTCTGATCGGTTTCATCAACCTGCTGGCGATGCAAGTTATGTGATTTGATCTACCCAAGAGGAGAACCGGATGTTCGAAAATGATGAGGACCTAAAAGGGCAACTGCGGCGGGTTCTGGCTTCGGTGGAACAGTTGCTACCGAAAGCGGTTGGCGCTGTCGATTGGAGTTCCACAATTGCTGCCAACTGGCGGCGTCATTCCTTTGCCGGCTATCTGGAACCGGTCGACGAGGTCGAACCGGTGCAGCTGGACGACCTGCTCGGCATCGACAAGCAGAAGCAGATCCTCGACGACAACACCCGCCAGTTTGTCAACGGCTATCCTGCCAACAATGTACTGCTCTGGGGAACCCGTGGCACCGGCAAATCGACGCTGGTGCGGGCGCTGCTGAATAAATATGCCGAGCAGGGCCTGCGGGTTATTCAGGTTGACAAGGATGACCTGGTCTATCTGCCCGATATTTTCTCCTCCATCAAGGGAGAGGAGTTCCGATTTGTCATCCTCTGTGATGACCTTTCCTTCGAGGCGGGAGAGTCGAGTTACAAGATGCTGAAAAGCGCTCTCGATGGCTCAGTCTATGCCGCGCCGCAGAATGTCCGCTTTTATGTCACCTCCAATCGCCGTTACCTGTTGCCGGAGTACGAGACCGACAACCTCGGTTTCAAAATGGTCAACAACGAGCTGCATGCCGGCGAAGGGGTCGAGGAGAAAAGCTCGCTGGCCGACCGCTTCGGCCTCTGGGTGCCCTTCCACCTGTTCAGTCAGGATCAGTACTTTGAGCTGGTCAAACAAATCACCAGCCGACTGGCCGCCGAAAGTGGCATTCGCGTAGAATGGAATCAGGAGCTGCGCGACGCGGCCCTGAAGTGGTCGCATGACAAGAGCAAGCGCTGTGGGCGTACGGCCTTGCAGTTTTCCCGTTACTGGGTCGGGCAGCAGTTGCTGAAACGGAGTTGAATATGGAACGGGCGACCTTTGCCGCAGGCTGCTTCTGGGGAGTAGAAGAAGCGTTTCGCACTCTCGACGGCGTGGCGGAGACAGCGGTCGGCTATATGGGCGGCAACGTCGAAAATCCGACTTATCGGCTGGTTTGTACCGGTGAGACCGGGCATGCCGAGGTGGTCGATCTGCACTTCGATCCGACAGTGATCAGTTATCAGCAGCTGCTGGAAACATTCTGGGATAAACACAATCCAACCACCCTGAATCGCCAGGGCTGGGATATCGGCAGCCAATATCGTTCGGCAATCTTCTGCCACAGTGAACAGCAGCGGCAACTCGCCGAACAGTCAAAGGCAGAACTGGAAGCGTCCGGCAAATATTCCGATCCGATTGTGACTGAAATCACCTCTGCAGGGCCGTTTTGGCGTGCAGAAGAGTATCATCAGCAGTATGTCCTGAAAAACAAACCGGGCTGTCAACGCGGTTAAGGAGCTGTGCGATTTTTCCCCCGAGCCTGCCAAAATCGCTGTGTCTGAACACACTGCTGCAAATTTTCGCCTTTTTGCTGGTGTTGGGCGGGTGTTGCTGGGTTCTTGTGCAGGGGGCGGAAAATCTCGGTTACAACTGGCAGTGGAACCGGGTTCCCCGTTACCTGATCAAATCTACCGCTGACGGCTGGCAGGCTGGCCTTCTGTTGCAGGGGCTTTGGCTGACGTTGAAAATCACCGCTGGCAGCCTGCTGCTCTCCCTGCTGATCGGCTTGCTTGCGGCGTTGATGCGCTTGTCGACCAGTCCGATGGCGAAAGGGATCGCCTGGGGTTATCTGGAGACGATTCGCAACACCCCTCTACTGATTCAGATTTTCATCATCTATTTCGTTTTTGCGCCGATCCTTGATCTTGGTCGTTTCAGCTCGGCGGTGCTGGCGCTCAGCCTGTTCGAGGGGGCCTACGCCTCGGAGATTATCCGCGCCGGGATTCTGTCGATTCCGCTCGGGCAGTGGGAGTCTTCGGCGTCGCTCGGCTTGCGGATCGCGCAAACCTACCGTTTCATCATCCTGCCGCAAGCGCTCCGGCAGATGATTCCGCCCCTGACCAGCCAGGGAGTGTCGCTGATCAAGGACTCGGCGCTGGTATCGACCATCGCTATATACGACCTGACCATGCAAGGTCAGCAGATTGTTGCCGAGACCTTTCTGACCTTCGAGATCTGGTTCACGGTGGCGGCAATCTACCTGGCGGTCACCTCTCTTCTGTCTCTTTTGGTAAGATATTTGGAACGAATTTTAGCTGTCTATTAAACTGCTATCCCACGGAGGAATGCGTATGAAATTGAGAAATGCGATGGCTTTGCTGTTGCTGGGCGCGCTGATGGTTTCCCCACTTTGGGCGGGAGAGGCGCGGCATGATCTGATTGAGCAGAGCACCCTGGAAAAAGTGATCGACAAAAATACGCTGCGGGTCGGTTTTTCCACCTTTGTTCCCTGGGCGATGAAGGATAAGCAGGGCGGCTATACCGGTTTCGAGATCGAGGTCGCCGAGCGGCTGGCGGCCGACATGGGAGTGGAGGTACAGTTCGTGCCGACCAAGTGGTCGGGGATCATCCCGGCGTTGCTGACCGGCAAGTTCGACATCATCATCGGCGGTATGGGGATTACGCCGCAACGCAACCTGAAGGTGAACTTCAGCAACCCGTACGAATTCAGCGGCATGTCGATCGTCGCCAACCGAAAACTGGCTGCCGGCAAGATGGGGCTTGATACCTATAACGATCCGGAGCTGACCATCGTCGCGCGGATCGGCACCACCGCTGCTGCTGCTGCCAAGAAATATCTGCCACAAGCACAGCTGCGGCTGTTTGACGACGAGGGACAGGCGCTGCAGGAAGTGCTCAACAACCGCGCTGCGGCAATGGTCTCTTCGCAGCCGTTCCCGGAATTCCAGACCATCAAATATGCCGACAAGCTGTTTTTGCCGCTGGTGGGGAAAACCTTTACCAAAGAGCCGATCGGTTTTGCCATCCGCAAAGGGGATATCGATTTCCTCAACTACCTGAACAACTGGATTCTGGTGAAGAACGCCGACGGTTGGCTGCAGGAGCGCTACGACTACTGGTTCACCACCCAGGACTGGAAGAGTCGGGTCGAGTAGGAGCTAGGGTTTGATGATGCAACGGCGGCTCCGCTGGGGCCGCCTCGATACCTTTCTGCTGTTGTTACTGCTTGGCGTGCTGGTCCTGTTCGGCTATCGGGTCGAGGCGGGGCTTGAGTATCGCTGGAACTGGGCGGTAATCCCCCAGTACTTGCTCCGTTTCGACGAGACCAACGGCTGGACAGCCAACCTGCTGCTGCAGGGCTTGTTGACCACCATCCGCCTCAGCTTCTGGAGCCTGCTGCTGGCCCTGTCGATCGGCCTGCTGGCCGGACTGCTGCGCACCAGTACGCTTCTATTCAACCGCCTGCTCGGGGGCACCTTTGTTACCCTGCTGCGCAACCTGCCGCCGCTGGTGCAGGTACTGATCTTCTACTTCTTCCTCAGCGACCAGATCCTGCCACTGTTGCGGGTCGGTGAGCGCCTGGCAGATGCGCCGCAGTGGTTGCAAACCGCTTCTGCGCTGCTGCTGGCTCCGGCCGATCAGGTCGAAGCTTTCATTGCCGCGGTGATGACTCTGGCCCTGTTCGAGGGGGCTTATATCGGCGAGATCGTGCGCGCCGGAATCAACGCCGTTGAGATCGGGCAATGGGATGCGGCGCGGGCGCTGGGGATGCGCCGCTGGCAGCTGCTGCGGCATGTTGTTCTGCCACAGGCATTTCAGAAAATGATTCCACCGTTGGCCGGGCAGGCGATCTCGACGATCAAGGATTCGGCCATCGTCTCGGTAATTTCGATCCAGGAACTGACCTTCCAGGGGATGGAGCTGATGGCGGCGACCTATCTGACCTTCGAGGTATGGATCAGCGTAACCTTGCTTTATTTTATGCTGACCTTCATCTGCTCCCGGTTGGCGGGGCGGCTGGAATTGCGGCTGCGGCGCAGCTATCTTTACTGATAGAGGGAGAGCTGGCTCAGGCGCTGGTCGATTAGTTCAACAACTTCCTGATAGCGGATGCTGTCGATATTGCCGTAGCGATCGATAAAGTTCTTTTCGCTCAAGCCTTCCTCAAGGTCCCGGAAATCGGGAAAAAATTCACGTTCTCCGGTAAGTGAAACTAGCTGGCGCTGAAATTTTCGCGCGCCCTGTTCCGAGGCGGTTGCCCGTTCCGCAAACCACAAGCCGCTCCGATCGGCGGCCAAATCGATAAAGCTGAAGCCGCTACCGCCCGGATTGGCATCGAGCAGCTCCTTGAATTCGCCGACGGCGAAGCCAATCCGTACATCGGAGAGGAGTTTGATGCCGGCGGAAACCAGGAAGTGCTGGCGTAAATCGTTTCTGCCTGCCAACAGAAATCTGGATTTGCTGTTGCGGGGAAAAGGGGTCGGCGGATTGAGCAGATATCTGGACAGCCGGTGAAACTCCCAGCCCCCAAGGTAGATGGACAGGGCAGTCAGTGCGGCGCGGTTTTCCTCCTGTGGCGATCTGTTCTGCGACTCCTTTTCGACCTTGCGGAACAGGGGGGGAATAATCTGGCCGAGGGAAGGCTGCAGTTTGGTCGGTTGTCGGTTCAGCTTGTCGAGCAGCTGCAGGTAGTAGCCGGTTCTTTGCAGTTCGTAATCGCTGCTTTGCTGGCGTAAAAAACCTTTCAGCACCGCCAGCAGGCGATTTTTCAAACGCCCGAACTCGGCCCCGGAGCGGAAGGTCACATGCAGTCGGTCATCGCCGAAGGTCAGGTTTTCCACGGTGGCCAGCAGGCGGCTGCCGAGCTGCTCATCACCGAGTAGGTTGAGAACTGTCTCCGCCGACCAGAGGGCGACGGAGCCGGGGATTTTCAGCTGGCCAATGCTGCAGCTGGCCAGTTTCAGACCCTGTTCGCTCGGCAGGATCGTGACGCCAAGATTCAGATATTCGCCGAAGGGAGTTGACGGAATTTTCAGCGACACGTTGCTGTGCAGAGTCTGGTTTTCCAAGGCAAACTGGCCGGCTAGAAAAGCAGCTCCTCGACCGACGAACGCTGCTGCTGCATTCAGTTCTTCGATCCTCACCGTCAGCTCAGCTTGTCGGTCCTGCTTCAACACCTTCCAGGAATCTTTCAGCAACAGTTTGGTTTGTTGGGCTGCGGCGCTGTCAGGTGTTCGACTTTGGGTCACCAGTGGCGAGGGGGCGAGTGCCAACTTCAGCAGAATCAGCGGGAGAAGGATTGCGGTCAACAGGCAAAAGATGATAATTTTTCGTAACATTTAGATATCCACTTGGAACCAGGGGGATCTTTTCCTCTCCTGCTGTTGTAGCGAAAACAGAAAATATGCTGGATTTAACTACTGCGGTCAACCGAAAGCGATTTTATAAAAGGGTACAATAAATGAAATTACGTTATCTACTCCTGCTGTTATTATTTCTCGCCGGCTGCGCGACTTTAAGCCCTATTTTCGAACAGCCAAGAGTCAGTGTCAGCAGTTTCCAGATGTTGCCGTCGAATAACATTGTGCCGAAATTCGAAATTGGCTTGCACGTTCTCAACCCTAACCGTATCCCCTTGAAACTGTTCGGCATGACCTACGAGGTGGAGCTGGAAGGGCACCGGGTGTTGAGCGGGGTGGCCAGTGAACTGCCGCTGATAGCCGCTTATGGCGAAGGGGACGTGCTGCTGCAGGCAACGCCTGATCTGTTCAGCACCATCAGCTTGTTCACTGATCTGATGAATCAGCCACGGGAAAAGTTCAACTTCAATTTTTCCGCCCAGTTGGATGTTGGCAAGTTGCTGCCGAAAATTCGGGTGGAAAAGTCGGGGCAGATTTCTCTTCCGAGCAATCAGCGGTAACGCGATGTTGAGAGCAAACCAAGACTGCCCATGCTGTAGCGGGAAAATCTATCAGCAGTGCTGCGGACCGCTGCATACCGGTCAGCAGGTAGCGAAAACGGCGGAGCAGCTGATGCGCTCCCGCTTTTCTGCCTATGCGCTGAAACTGATCAATTATCTCTACGAGACCACCCATCCAGACAAGCGGGATGCGCAGTTCCATGACGAAATGGAAGCCTGGGCCAATCGAGCCGAATTTACCGCTCTGGAAATTCTGGGCAAGAAACAGGGCCGCTTCCTCGACAAGTTCGGCAAAGTAGAGTTTATCGCCTACTACCGGCAGTTTGGTGAGGAGAAGCAGATGCACGAGCTGTCCCGCTTCCGGCGCTATCGGGGCAAATGGCATTATTATGATGGCGTGGTTGAATAGGGTTGACGTTGATGGCCATTGAGATCGAACGCAAATTTCTGGTGGCAGATGACAGCTGGCGGGACAATACTACGGGAATTCTCTTCCGGCAGGGCTATCTATCGGCCGAGCCGGAACGCACCGTGCGGGTGCGGCTGGAAGGGGATGCCGGCAAGTTGACCATCAAGGGAAAATCGCAGGGGATCAGTCGCAGCGAGTACGAATATGAAATTCCGCAGCAGGACGCCATGGAGATGCTCGATCATCTTTGCCTGCTGCCGTTGATCGAAAAGACCCGCTATCGGATCAAGTATGCCGGTCTGGTTTGGGAAGTCGACGAGTTCTACGGTGCCAACGAAGGCTTGATTCTGGCCGAGGTCGAACTTGATTCGGAAGAGGCGGTGTTTGAACGGCCGGACTGGGTCGGGGAGGAAGTCTCCGGTAACCCGCGTTTTTTCAATTCCAACCTGGTGAAAAATCCTTTTACCGAGTGGTGATTAGGGTCCCATCAGCATATCGTACTGGGTGAACGCCATGACGGCGCCGAGCAGGATGCAGATGATGATCACTAGTATGATTTGTCCCTGAGTCATTTCAATCCCCTTTAATTTTATCCGAAACACGGCGGACATCCGGCAGGCATCACCTGGTTTCGGGATGCATCGTCGTGCAGCGGCAGCTTCCTAGCTGCTTAGTGGCAATAATGCTTTCCAGCAGCAGGGAGTGGCCTTTCTTCTCAACATCTCTGCGGATGTCTGATTCAGTATGGTTGAAGCAATAGCAGATCAGTTTGTCCATTTGCCAAGCGTAACCCAAGAGTGACAGATAACAGAATAAAAAAGATTCTGTGCTATTCTCTGAACAGCCGGTTCGGAATGCTATGAACCAGCGGTTGGCTTGTTGATATCGGTACAAAAGATGAAAGAAAGGACTGCTGATGAACAAATTGACTTGGTTTGGGCATGCAACTCTCGGCTTGGAAACGGGTGGTTTCAAATTGCTGATAGATCCCTTTTTTTCGGGGAATCCTGCGGCCTCGGCCACGGCGGAACAGGTCGAAGCGGATTTCATCCTGGTTAGTCATGGCCACGGGGATCATGTCGGTGACGCATTGGAGATTGCCAAACGTACCGGTGCCCAGGTTATAAGCAATCACGAAATTGTTACCTGGTGTGCTAAGCAGGGCTTGGAGAAAGTGCATGGGCAGCATCTCGGTGGTGGCTTCAAGCACCCTTTCGGTTACCTCAAGCTTACCTTGGCCTTGCATGGCTCGCAGCTGCCGGACGGCTCTTATGGTGGCAACCCCTGTGGCTTCCTTTTAACCACCAATGACGGCAAGAAGATTTATCTGGCTCAGGACACCGGTCTTTTTGGAGACATGAAGCTGATTGGCGATGAAGGGCTCGATCTGGCGGTCATCCCGATTGGTGATAATTACACCATGGGACCGGAGGATGCTTTGCGGGCCGTGAAAATGCTCCGTGCAAAGCAAGTGGTGCCGATCCATTACAACACGTTTCCATTGCTGCAGCAGGATGCCACAGGCTGGGCTGAACGGGTCGCGCGTGAGACAGACTGTCGGGCTGTGATTCTCCAGCCAGGGGAAAGTTTGACCCTGTAAAACAAAAAAAGCCTCCCTTAACGGGGAGGCTTTTTGATTTTGTCTATGGGTAAAGACAAGTTACTCAGCCATTACAAACTTGCCGTCTTTTACCTGCACGATAACCATCGAATCTACGCCGAGGCCATTGTGGTCTTCGGGGGTGATGTTGTAGGTTCCGGAGATGCCAACATAGTCTTTGGTGTTCTCGATCTCCTTGCGCAGCACTTCAGAATCGGTTCCGATCTTCTTAATTGCATCTGCGACGATCATGATCGCATCCCAGGCGTAGCCGGAGTGGGTGTTGATCGGGAACTGCTTGTCGTAACCTTTCTCCTGGTACAGCTTGATAAACTCCTTGATCACCGGTTTCTGTGGGTCGCTGTCGGGCAGAGCGTCGGCAACCATCAACTTGGTCGAAGGCATCCGGTCCCCTTCGCTCGCCTTGCCGGCCAGTTCGATGTACTTCGGATCGGGCAGGCCGTGGCACTGGAACAGTGGCAACTCGAGACCGAGCTGGGCCTTGTTCTTGGCGACGATCGAGCCTGCCGGGCCGATCGTCCAGGTGATCAGCGCCTGCGGCTTTAGGTTTTTCGCCTTGGTTAGCTGAGCAGTCATGTCTGTGTCGCGGGTGCCGAACGACTCTTCGCCGAGAATTTCGATCCCGTACTTCGGAGCGAACTCCTTCATCCAGCGGGAACCATCTTTACCGAAGCCGTCAGCAGCGGTCAGCAGCGCTACCTTGGTCAGGCCTTTCTCTTTCAGGTACATGAACAGTCTCTCTACGGCGATGCTGGAGCGTTGCGGCGATTTGAAAACCCATTCGAAAGCGCCGAACTTGCCGCCCATGATTACCGGGTCGCCGCCGACGGTCATAAAGATTGGTGTTTTTCCCTGATCGGCAACCTTTTTCACGTTCATGCCGGTATCGGTCAGGGTGGGGCCGATGATGGCGGCAACCTTGTCTTTGTAGATGAACTTTTTGGCGATAGAGGCCGCTTTGGCTGGGTTTGCCTCGGTGTCACCGACAATCAGTTCAATCATTTTGCCGTTAATACCACCCTCGCTATTGATCTTTTCCACCACCATCTCGGCGACCAGTTTGGTCGGAGTGCCGATGAAGGCGGCCCGGCCGGAAAGGTCGAAGAAGGCACCCAGCTTAATGGTGTCAGCAGCCAGCAGCGGGCTAGCGGTCAACAGCAGGCAGGTCAACAGTACCAGAATCCTCCGCATAACATCCTCCTTGAAAAGTAAAAGAATCCAGAAAACCTAAGAGAAGTCAACAGACTTTAAAAGTTTTATCTTTCCCGATCAGACAATTTCATCCTGAATCCGGTTGTCGAAAATCCGCTGACTCTTTTTCTCGGAGCGAGGCAGGCTGGCGTAATCGACCAGTTCGACCTCTACAGACACCAGCAGCTGTTTCTTGATTTGATATTTCACCTCGTGGATCAGTTCCGGGCTGCGCTTGGCATCGACCCCATCGGCCCGCTCCACCAGTAGGTGCATCTGGCCGCGTTCCGATTCGTCGCGAGTCAAGTGGATTTGGTACTCGGAACCGAGTCCCGGTATCGCCGACAGGATAGTGTCGATGCTGCTTGGGTAGATATTGACGCCGCGGAACTTGATGGTGTCGTCGGAGCGCCCCTTGATCCGGGAGTGGCGGGGCAAGGGGTTGCCGCAACTGCAGGTGCCGGGGATGATGCGGGTAATGTCGCGGGTGCGGTAGCGGATCAGCGGTGCGCCTTCTTTGCAGAGACTGGTGACGACCATTTCACCCCATTCCCCTTCCGGTACCGGTTGCAAGGTCTCCGGATCGAGGATTTCCAAGATGTAGTAATCCCCCCAGTAGTGGATGCAGTCATGATCGGAACATTCGATCCCGGTGCCTGGGCCGTATAGTTCGGTCAACCCGGTGATGTCGAACAGTTCGGCGCCGCCGAACAGCGCAGAGATTTTTTGCCGCATCGAACGACTGGAGCGTTCCGAGCCGTATATAATCTTGTTGACGGCGATCTTATCGACGATCCCCCGCTTGTGGATCTCCTCTGCCATCAACAATGCCATCGAGGCGGTGGAACAGAAAACGGTCGACTGGAAGTCGAGCAAAAACTGGATCTGCATGTCGATGTTGCCGGGACCGACCGGCACAGCCATGGCACCTATTTTCTCACAGCCAAGCTGGAATCCCATGCCAGCTGTCCAGACCCCGTAACCGACGGCAATCTGGATTCTGTCGAGCGGGGTTACGCCAGCCATCTGGTAGCAGCGGGCAAAGAAATCGGTCCAGTCGTCCAGATCCTTCTGGGTGTAGCAGAGGACTTTACGCTTGCCGGTGGTACCCGATGACGCATGCACCCGCACGATCTGCTCAAACGGCACGGCGCGCAGCGGGAACGGGTAGCCTTGGCGCAGGTCATCGGCGGTGGTGAACGGCAGCTTCAGCAGGTCATCGAGAGACAGAATCATCTCGGGGGTGATGTCTGCCGCATCAAACCGTTCCCGGTATTCGCTCGAACCTTCGTAGGCGTGGCGGACGGTCCATTGCAACCCTTTGAGCTGATGAGCTTTGAGTTCTGCCTCAGAGGTAAAGTCGGGCATAAATTTCTGTTGACGCATATCAGGTTTCTCCAAACGGATATTGGTCAGGCCGGCAGCTCCGAGTCGACTTGCAGCCGGGTTTTCCTGGCTGGCGGCACCGAGAAAGGCGGAGCGCAGAATCGGGTCGTTCAGCAACTCTTCGCTTTTACCCTGCTCGACAATCTTGCCGTTGGCTAGCAGATAGGCTCGGTCAGAGCCGGACAGTGCGCGGGCAGCGTTCTGCTCTACCAGCAGGATGGTGGTGCCGGCGCGGTTCAGTTGCCGAATGATAGCAAATATTTCGTCGGTGATTAGGGGGGCGATGCCGAGACTCGGTTCGTCGAGCAGCAGCAGATGAGGTTTGGCCATCAGCGCGCGGCCGATTGCCATCATCTGCTGCTCGCCGCCGGAAAGGGTGCCGGCCAGCTGCTGGTGGCGCTCCTTGAGCTTCGGGAAGCGGGAAAAAACCTCTTCGATCCGGCTGGCTTCCTCTGCTTTCGAAAGTTTCAGCGGAATGGCGCCAAGTTGCAGGTTCTCCCGTACTGACAGTTCGGGGAACACTTCCCTCCCTTCCGGGGAGAGGGCCAGCCCCAGACGCACCATTTTGGCCGGACTGCTGCCGGTAACCGGCTGGCCGTCGAGCAGGATCTCGCCACCGGTTGGTTTGACCAGTCCCATCAGGCACTTGAGCAGTGTGCTTTTGCCCGCGCCGTTGGCCCCGACCAGCGCCACCGTTTCGCCGGCCGCAACTTCGAGATCGACGCCGAACAGGGCCTGGGCTGGGCCGTAGTGGGCGGATAAGCTGCTGATTTTCAGCATCAGGCCATTGCCTCCATCCGTCCCAGGTAGGCTTCCAATACCAACGGATTTTTCCGCACCTCATCCGGCGTGCCAGTGGCGATACACTTGCCGCTGTCGAGCACCACCACCTGGTCAGCGATTTCCATCACCAGATCCATATCGTGCTCGACCAGCAACATGGTGTGTCCAGTGCTGCGCAGCAGCTTTAGCTGGTCGCCAACTTCGGCGGTTTCCTCAGCGTTAAGGCCGGCGACCGGCTCGTCGAGCAGCAGCAGTTCCGATCTGCCGACGGTAGCGCGCGCCAGTTCCACCCGTTTTTTGTCGCCATAAGCCAGCGACCCGGCCTGCCAGGCGGCTTTATCGGCGAGGCCGAAGCGGTCGAGGGCTTCCATGGCGCGTAGTTTTAGTTGCCGCTCGCGGTGACGCAGGTAGGGCAGGCGCAGCATCGCCATCAGCATTGATCTGCCCCCTACGCAGGTCAGTCCGGTCAGGACATTGTCGAGAACCGTCAATCGTGGAAACAGCTTAAGGTTCTGGAAGGTGCGGGCGATGCCGAGCCGGGCGATCTGATGGGCGGGCAAAGCAGTGATCTCCTGCTGCAGAAAACGCACCGCGCCGCTACTCGGTTGCAGCACCCCGGTGGTACAGTTGATCAGGGTGCTCTTTCCTGCACCGTTCGGTCCGATTAGGGCTGTGACCAGCCCCTGCGGCACTTCGAAACTGACGTTGCTCAAGGCCGGAAGACCGCCGAAATTTTTGCCGACCTGATCAAGCCTGAGCATTTTTCTGCCTCCGAAGCGTCATTCTGGTTTTGAAAATATCGAGCAGGCCACTGACCAGCCCCTGTGGCAGGAATATCAGCACCAACACCAGAATCCCACCGTGAACGAAGTCTTTATAGGTCTCGAACAGGTCCATCCACTCCGGAAGCAGGGTGATCAGACCGGCACCGAACAGCGAGCCCCAGATCGAGCCCATGCCACCGATTACCACCATGATGACAAAATCGGTTGCGACGAAAATATTGAACGAATCGGGGCTGATAAAGCTGTAGGTGTGGGCGAACAGGCTGCCGGCCAGCGAAGCGAGGATCGCCGAGAGGATGAACACCTTTACTTTGGCGTTGCGGGTATTGACGCCCAGCGCCGCTGCCGCCGTTTCGTCGCCGGCCAGCGCTGCCAGTCCCCGGCCGACTCCACTGCGCACCAAGTTGAGGCAGAGCAACAGCGAAAGCAGAGCAAAAGCCCAGAGCAGGTAGTGCAGGCGTATTTCATCAAAAAAGACTAAATCGCCTATTTCCAGCGATGGTATACCGTAAAAGCCACTCGGCCCGCCGGTGACATCATCCCACTGCAACAGGATGGTGTGAAAAACAAAGTTCAATCCCAAGGTCGCCATCGCCAGATAGTGGCCAGAGAGGCGTAAGATAGGGACGCCGATAACCAGTGCAACCAGCGCGACGATCAAGGCTACCAGCATCATCGCTAGCCAGGGGTTGAGTTCGAAATTTACTGTGGCGATCGCAGAACCATACGCGCCAAGGCCGAAGAAGGCCGCGTGACCGAGGGATATCTGCCCAGCATAGCCGATAAACAGGTTGAGTCCCAGCACGACGATAGCGTTTATGGCGATCAGGTTGGTGATACCGAGGGTATAGGGGTTGTTCTCGACCAGTGGAAACAGCAGCAGCGCCAGCGACAGGGCAGTAACCCATAGGCCGGTGCGGTGCAGGGTAATAAAGTAGAATATTTTCTGTTTTCTGGTCATCTATTATTTACCCGTTCAGCCCCTGCTTAAAGGCTTCCAGGTTCTGTTCGACGAACTTCTGTGGTGCCAACTGTCTTATCGCCTTTTCACACTCCTCTGATGTACAGAACAGTGCTTGCCGCTTCACCGCAAATCCGAGCAGCACCAGATTGGAGAGAACCGGATTTCCGATCAAGCGGGCAATGCCGGCGGCATCAATCCGTTCACCTTCGCCGGTTTGTTCAGCGCTGATAAATAGTTTTCCATTCTCTTTCAGCAACCCTTTGTGCACCGGCAGGTTGGCATCCCACAGTAACAGACCGATATCAGCCTGTCCGGCGCGGATCAAAGGGCTGGCGAAGTTACCTATTTTAATCGTTGAGAGAACTGTTCCTCCCCGCTGGGCCATACCGTGGGTCTCCGAGGTCAGCACGGGGATGCCGCGGTTTACTGCCACCTGAGCAATGACCCGGGTGAGAAACAGCACGCCCTGACCACCTATTCCGCTGACGATGATCTGCTGTTTCATCCGTTTTTCTCCTTGATTATGGCATCGACCGGGCAGACTGGGATGCAGGTGCCGCAGCCGATACAGCGGTCCTGATCGATCAGCGCAACCTTGTTCTGTTCGTCGAAGATCAGTGCTGGACATTCGAAGGCATTGGTGCACTTGCGGCAGCCGATGCACTTGTCATTGATCTGGATCAGCGTCGCCTCTTGGGATTTACGCACGCTTGGGTCCATAATGCAGCCGTGGCGTGAAATCAACACTGCAACGCCCCCTTCCGGGCTGCGGATATAGTCGTCTGCCTGCTGCAATAACTTTTCGAACTGCTCGTTGTCGTACGGATCGCAGGTTTCGAGGAACTCGACCCCACTCGCCTTGACCAGCTGTTCTATGGCGATCGACTTGGTCGGTTTGCCGCCAGCAGCGATGCCCATGTGCGGCACCGGCTGACCGCCGGTCATGGCAGTGGTGGCGTTGTCGAGGATCACCACAATGATGCGGGCCTGCTGCACCACGGCGTTCACCAGCGCCGGAATGCCGGCGTGGAAGAAGGTCGAGTCGCCGATGGTGACAACAACGGTCGGGAAGTCACCATCTTGGGCGTATGCTTGGTAAAAGCCTGCCCCTTGGCTAATGCAGGCTCCCATGCAGTGGACGGTGTTGACTGCGCCGAGGTTCATCCCCAAAGTGTAGCAGCCGATATCGGACGGGAAGATCCCTTGCGGGAAGCACTTCTTGATGCTGTAGAAAGCGGCACGATGCGGACAGCCGGGGCAGAGCGAAGGACGTTGCCCGCGCCGCTCATCTGGCAGTGCCACAGGTTGGTCAAGGTTGAGAAAATCAGCCAGCACCTGGTGGAGGATATCAGGCAGCAATTCCCCTTCCCGCGGGACATGGCCGGTCTGCTTGCCGACCGCGCCTGGATGAGCCAGCTGCAGCTCAATCACCGGGTAGGTCTCTTCCAGCACCAGCACCCGGTCGTAATCGCGTTTGAGTGTTTCGCTGAAGGAGGGATTCAAGGGGTAGGGCATCAGCACCTGGTAAAGGTCAATTTTTCCGGTTAGTCCCAATTCGTCGAGCAGGTCGACCAGATTGCTGAAGACGATGCCGGAAGCGACCAGCGCGGTGCGGGGCTGGCTGTTATCGCTGGGGGTCAGCCGCGGTTGCCAGTCCGGTTCCTGAGCGATCTTTTCCAGGTTTGCGTTCAGTTTGCGGTGCAGCGCAGGCAGAAACGCCGGGGTTGCGGCCCAGCGGGTTGGGTCGCGCTGAAAATCAGCGCTACGGCCCAGCTTGAGCGGCTCCCCCAAGGTGACGTTCTGCCGCGAGTGGCAGATTCGGGTGGTCGGGCGCAGCACGATGTTCAGTTCATATTTTTCCGACAATTCGAAAGCGGCCGGGATCAAGACCTTTGCTTCCGCGGGGCTGGCCGGATCGATGACCGGTACCCGCCCCTGCAGGCAGAACAGGCGAGTATCCTGCTCATTCTGGGAGCTGTGCGGTCCCGGATCGTCAGCGACGATGGTCAGCATGCCGCCTTTAACGCCGATATAAGCGGTGCGCATGAACGGGTCGGCGGCGACGTTGAGGCCAACCTGCTTCATTACTGCGACCGAACGCTTACCGCTGTAACTACCAGCCAACGCAACTTCAAAGGCAATCTTCTCGTTGATCGACCACTCGACATGCAATGGTTCGATGGCCCGGTCCCGAGAATCGATAACCGTCTGCAGGATCTCGGTCGACGGGGTGCCGGGGTATGCCGCGGCGATCTGGCAGCCGGCTTCAATCAGTCCTTGGCCGACCGCTTCGTTCCCCATCAATAGTTTGACTTTTTCACTCATTCTCCAACCCTTATTTTCCTAACAACCCCTTCGGGCGAACAAACAGCACCAGCAACAGAACAACAAAGGCGACCACGTCCTTATAGGCGCTTGAGAGATAACCGGCGGAAAGCGATTCGAGCAAGCCCAGCCCGACGCCGCCAAGAATCGCGCCAGGGAAGGAGCCAAAGCCGCCGAGGATGGCTGCGGCAAAACCTTTTAAGCCGAGCAGCACGCCGACGTCGTAATTGAGGGTAGTGATCGGGGTGACCAGCACCCCGGCCAAACCACCTAGCGCTCCGGCAATGGCGTAACTGGTCAATCGAACCCGCCCGGCCGGGATGCCGACTACAGCCGCTGCGGTCGGATTACTGGCGACGGCGCGCATCGATAGGCCAAGCGGGGTGCGGTAAAAGAACCAGGTAAGCAGGCCGATGGCGACAATGGTCAGCAGCAAAATCCACAAGGCTTGCGGCAGAACCGTGGCTCCGAACAGACTGATTGGCTCATCCGGGGTCAACGGCGGCAGCGCCATCCGGTTTTTTCCCCAGATCAGCTTGATGATGCCGCGCAGGATGATCGACAGGCCCACGGTGAGAAAAATCAGCACTAGGTGATTGTCGGAGCGGGCCGGGCGCAGGCCGAACCGTTCCACTAGCATGGCGACAACCCCCACTCCGGCGACGGCGAGCAGCAGCCCCGGCATCATCGGCAGGCCGAGGGTGAACAGGGCCGTGAACATCAACATGCCGCCTAAGGAGACGAAATCGACCTGAACAAAGTTGACGATTCCCATGGTGTTGTTGACCACGCAGAAGCCGAGGGCGATCAGGGCGTAGATGGCGCCACTGGTTAAGCCGGCAAAGCTAAATTGAAGAAAGTCGGTCAGGTTAAACAAAATTGGCTCCTGCGTTTGACGAAATGAAACTTTGACAGGGTAGGGCAGAGGCCCTTGCAGGTCAAGAGAGCAGGTGTTATTAAAAGAGGGTTTGAATGTTTTTGCAGAGAGAAAAAGGTGATGTCGGAACAGCTGGAGATTCTCTATCAGGATAAACTGCTGGTGGCGGTCAATAAGCCCTCTGGGTTGCTGGTGCATCGGACCAACATCGATCGCCATGAAACTCGCTTTGCGTTGCAGATCTTGCGGCGCCAGCTGAAACAGAAGATCTACCCCGTTCACCGGCTGGATAAGCCGACTTCCGGGGTGTTGCTCTTCGCATTAACCCCGGAAACCGCGCGGCAAATGAACGATCAATTCCGGCATCGCCTAGTCGAGAAGAGTTACCTGGCTGTGGTGCGCGGTTGGACCGATGAAATTGGAGAGATCGATTACCCCTTGGTAGACGGGCCGATTAAAGCGGCCTACGCCGAGCAATTGAATTCAAACAAGCCGCGACCGGCGGTGACTCGCTACACGACTCTGCAAAAGGTCGAATTGCCGATCGCCACCGGGCGCTATACGAGCAGCCGTTATGCTCTGCTCGAAGCCCGACCGAAAACTGGACGGCGGCATCAGTTGCGGCGCCATTTCAAACATATCTTCCACCCGCTTATAGGTGACACGACCTATGGCGACAGTCAGCATAACAGGATGTTTCGTCAACAGTTCAGTTGCAACCGGTTGCTTCTGCACGCCTGGAAACAAGGCTTTGAACATCCGCAAACGGGGCGGCAGGTTGCATTGGTTGCCCCACTTTCCCCCGAATTCCGGCAATTGCTCGATCGGCTTGGGATCACTCTTGAATTAGGGAAAAACTGATGCAAACAGAGGCGGTGAACGTTCTGGAAAAACATATCCTCAAAGATGTCCCCAGCCGGTTTTGAGGCTGGCCGACGGTTGCCTGCACTTCGAAGGGAGAGCTGCTGGTGCTCTTTTCCGGTGACCGCAAATATCATGTCGGTCCTTTCGGGAAAACCCTGCTGGTGTGCAGCAGGGATTTGGGGCGGGTTGGGCGGAGCCTCAGGTTACCAATGATTCCCCACATGATGATCGGGTTGCGGGGCCATCATTTGTCCTGATGGAAGTTGGGTTGTCAGCTTGTTCACCTCCAGTATATTCGCCGATTGGCAGGAGGCGACAAAATATTATGGCGAAACGGAGGGTGCCCGCTGGAAGCCATATCTAGAGCAGACAACTACTTAAATTCGCCGTCAGTATCTTGTCAATTTCACCCTGATTTCTCGGGATCGGGGCAAAACATGGAGTGGCTTGCGCCCTGCTCCGGGGACTGCTCCCTACGGACCTGTTATCGGTAGAAGGGGAGTTGCTGCTTCTCGGCAATTGCAGCGGGGAAGGACGGATTAACATCGCCTGTTATGCCTCGACGGATCAGGGGGAGACCTGTCAGGAGCGCGGGGTTTTGTCAGTTGCAAATGCCCATAAGGGAATTTATCTTTGCGAACCGCATCTGGTGCAGTTACCAAATGGTCGCCTGTTGGGACAGATGCGGGTCAATGGGAGGGACGTAGAGAATCGTCAGTTGATGCAGAGTATCAGCGCCGATGGCGGGCGCACTTGGAGTTCGGTTGTTTCGACCGGCATCTGGGGGGTCCGCACCTGTTGCAACATTCTTCGGGAGTGTGGCTAAGCAGCTACGGACATTGACGCGAGCCGTTCGGTCAGCGGGTGGCGCTGACCTACGGTAGCGGGCAGAGCTGGAAAACTATTTTGACGCTTGATACGGTTGGCTATCAGGATCAGAAGGAAGCTGAAGATGTATGTGAAATCTACTATCAGATTCCCGATCTCGGCTATCCGGCGACAGTTGAACTGGCTGATGGGGCTCTCCATAGCGTCTGGTATAAATCCCGTCCCGATGGCAGCGATAGTATGATTTGCGGTTATCGCTGGAAACTGTCGCCCTGAAAAAAACCGATTGCTGAGAATGCTTTTATTGAAAAAATCCATTTGTCAGGCTCTCAAAAATCGCTAAAAATTCTCTGTAAATTATGTTTTCCAGGGGCGATCTATTGTTACAGTTCTTCCGTACCTATTTTCAATATTTTCAAAGTAAACCGACTGCAACAGTTACTATGTTCGGTCGTCGCTTGTTGGCGGGAGCGGCTCTGTTGCTGCTGTTTTTGCTGCCACAGGGCAGCATGGCCGCATTAGTGGATCTGCTTTCTGTCCAGCAGCTGAGTCAGATGTCCGGTGACCTGATCATCATTGATGCCCGACCGATCGAAGCATAGCGAAAAGGGCATATCTTTGGGGCTTTGTCGCTCGATTGGCAGCAATACACGAAAACGGACGAACAGGGTATCGCCTATCGTAAACTGCCCAATCGAGAGATCGCGCAGCTGCTCGGTCGGCTGGGAATCCATGAGAACAGCCCGGTGTTGATCTATGGGGATGCCGACAGCAGCTGGGGCGGGGAAGGCTGGGTCTGCTGGTTGCTTCGGACGATAGGACATGTTGGAGAGATCTATCTGCTCGACGGAGGAATACAGGCGTGGCGCAGCCAGCACGGGGAACTGACAGGCGAGGAGCCGACGAGTCGGCCGCCGGTTGACTATACGGTTCGCGAACACCCGGAATTCAACATCGAAACTGCCGAACTGGTGAAGCAAAAAGATCTTCAGCTGGTAGATACCCGGTTTTTTTTCGAATGGCTGGCTGGAGCGATCCCAGGGGCTGTTCGGATCAGTTGGAGCGATTTTTACCGGGGGGAAGAGCGGCGGCCGATCGATCGGCAACAGCTGGTTGCTTTGCTTCGGGAACATGGCGTCGATCCACAAAAGCCAATTGTCTACTACTGTTCCGGTGGCATCCGTTCCGCTTATGTCTGGACCGTGCATGAATTGGCGGGGCTCCCGTCGGCAAAAAATTATGAAGGTGGGAAGGAAGCGTGGGGTCGCCGGTGAACCTGGAAATTAAGTCTTTTTCGCCTCGGCATTGGCCAAATAAGAACCGCTGATTACCAGAAACCCACCTGTGAGCAGGGCCATAGTGAGCGGCTCCCCCAGAATCAGTGTGGCAAGCAGGACGGCGTTGACCGGGACAAAGTTGATAAAGACTGCAGCCCGCGCCGGACCGATTGCCTTAATCCCCTGAAAATACCAGATAAAACCGATCACGGTGCCGAACATTCCAAGGTAGAACAGCGAGATGTGGGCAGTGAGCGGGTAGCTGACAACTGCAGCCAGATTCCCCTGCGACAACGCTAAGAAGAAAAGCAAAATCGTTCCGGCAAGCGAGGAATAACAGACGGAAACCAGTGGGGAGAGGCCTCGCATAGCGGTTTTGCCAATCACCGTATAGATGGTCCAGGAAATGACGCAGCCAAAGATCAGCAGCTCTCCGCGGCCGATGCCGGAATCGAACATGCTTAGCGGATAACCCTGGGTAATGACGATGATTGCGCCGGAAACCGACAGCAGGATGCCGAGAATTCGACTTTTCGGCAGCGGTTCTCGGTGGATCAGCGCTGCAGCGAGAGTGATGAAGACTGGGTTGAGGGCGATGATCAATGAGGCCCGACTGGCTTTAATCAGTGTCAGGCCGTTGAAGAAGCACAGGTTGTAAGACAGGATTCCGCTGGCGCCGAGAGAGATGATCACCAGCAGTTGCTGGAACGAAATGCGTGGCAAAGATTCCCGCTTGATTGTGATCGCCAGCAGGAACAGTGACGCAATGAAAAAACGGTAGAACGCCGCCGAAACAGGGTCGACTTCGCCGGACAGGCTGCGTCCGGCGACGAAGGTGCCGCCCCAGAAAAAGGCGACTAGGTAAAGCTTGAGGTATGTGCCGATCACAGCAGCTCTGCTTGGCGGAAACAGTCGACAGTGTGGTCGTTGACCAGCCCGGTTGCCTGCATGTGGGCGTAGATGATTGTGGAGCCGACAAATTTAAAGCCGCGCTGTTTCAGGTCTTTACTCAAGGCATCTGATTCCTTTGAGGTGGCCGGGATCTCTTTTGCATTACGTGGCGCGTTGACGATCGGTTTGCCCTCGACAAAACGCCAGATGTAAGCACAGAAACTGCCGAACTCTTCCTGAACTTGCAAGAATTGACGGGCGTTGCTGACTGCGGCGTTCAGCTTCAAACGGTTGCGGATCAGGCCCTGATTTTTCAGCATTTGTGCAAGTTCTTTCTCCCCGAATTTGGCAACAATCTGCGGATCGAACCCGGTGAATGCCCGCCGGTAGTTCTCCCGTTTTCGCAGCACCGTGTACCAGGATAGGCCCGCCTGCGCCGACTCGAGAAGCAGGAATTCAAACTGGGTCCGATCGTCGTAGACCGGCACTCCCCATTCTTCATCGTGGTAGCAGATGTAGTCCGGTTTTTTCAAATCGACCCAGGGGCAGCGGCAGAGTGTATTCATCAAGGTATCCTTTTTATGATCAGTGATTCGTCGGAGAATAGCAGTTTAACTGATAGAATAACTGAAAATCATTGTCGATGTGGAAGTAGGAGGAGTTTATGGATAAGGAGCGACTTTATCATATCGGTTTCGGGACCGAAGATCTGGACGGTTGTGTTGAAGGAGCGCTGCTGTGCGGAGATCCGCAGCGAGCCAGAAGGATCGCCCAGGAAACCGAGGGGTTGGAGTGCTTGCGGGTTTTGTCGGAGAATCGTGGCCTGAACAGCTACCTGTGCGCGAAGGAAGATGGCTCGAGCTTGGTCATTTCGACTTCGGGAATGGGGGCACCGTCGCTCTCGATCGTGGTCAATGAGCTGGTCCAGATTGGTTTGCGCAAAATTATCCGGGTCGGCACCTGTGGAGGCATCGCGGAGCGGGTCAAGGTCGGCAGTTTGGTGATTTCGCAGGCAGCTCTTTGTCGTCAGGGGGCGGCCAACGACATTGCGCCACGCGATTATCCGGCTGCCGCTGATTCCTTTTTGACGGTTGCGCTCGCCGAAGCGGCAGGTCGTCTGGGGTTCGATTATCACCTCGGGTTGACCGCCAGCGTCGATACCTTTTACGAAGGACAGGAGCGGGGCGATTCCGCCAACCCACACCTGCTGCGTGAATTTCAAGGGATCACCGAGGAGTATCGACGGTTGAATATTCTCAATTATGAAATGGAGTCGGGAACCTTGTTCAAGATGGGGCTGGTGTACCGATTTGCTGCTGGTTGTGTTTGTGCGGTTCTGTCCGAGCGGGGGAATAGCGAAAAGGTTGTGGTTGAGCTGAAACAGCAGGCTGAGGAGGCCGCCGCCCAGGTAGCTCTGGCGGTGTTATAGCGAGCGGGAAGCTTGTCGCTAGTGATATTTTTAATGCTGAAAAAGACGAATTTTAGAGCAGCTAATTTCTTCTGCCGGTTTTAATTTACCGGTTGAGCAATGCCAAATTTGTGTCTATAATCGCACTAATTTAGCCAAAAGGGTGTGATTTTGCTCAAAATTGCCATGATTGCCTACGATAATTGCTTGCTCTCCGGAATTGCCAGTCAGCTCGATCTGTTTACGATTGCCAACTGGGAAAAACGTCGCCAGCAGCCACAACTGAAAGAGCCGTTCTGTCGACACGAAATAGTTACAGCCGGTGGCCTCCCGGTAACCAGCTTTAACCGGATGCCGGTGATGCCGAAACGGGCGTTAAAAGAGTGTCAGGATGCCGACCTGATCTTGGTGCCAGGGATGATGGGGCGGCCGGATCAACTGCTGCAGCAGGAAGAGTTGCTCGATTGGCTGCGACAGCAATCGCGGCGTGATGCGGTCATTGCCAGCGCTTGCTCAGGGGCTTTTCTACTGGCGGAAGCCGGGCTGCTGGATGGCTGTCCGGCAACCACTCATTGGCAGTTGGCAGAGCGCTTCAAGCAGCGTTACCCGAAGGTCGATCTGCAAATCGATCGTTTGCTGGTCGATGGCGAGCACTACCTCTGTGCCGGGGGAACCAGCGCACATCAGGATCTGGCCCTCTATTTGATTGAAAAGTTCGGTTCCGCACAACTGGCGAAGGCCTGTGCTCGGATGATGTTGATCGACTATAGCCGCCGTGAACAGGCACCCTTCATTAACTTTCGCGGCCGTAAAAATCATGGTGACGAGCCGGTCCTTAAGGTGCAGCAGTGGCTCGATAAAAATTACCGCGGCAAGGTAGTGGTCAAGGAGTTGGCCCGATATTCCGGATTGAACGAGCGAACCTTCCTGCGGCGATTCCGCAAAGCCACCGGCGAGACCCCACTCGAATATGTGCAGCGGATGCGGATTGAACAGGCCAAGCGTCTGTTGGCCGGCAGCGAGTGGTTGCTGGAAGAGATCACCAAAACAGTCGGCTATGAAGATGTCAGTTCGTTCCGCCGCTTGTTTAAACAGATTGTCGGGGTTTCGCCGACCGTTTACCGGCAGCGTTTTTCAACTCTTAGATAGCGACACCCGCTCTGTGCGCATGCTCAGCAGGGTATGACAGATCAGGGCTCCCAGAATCAGCAGACCGGCAATCAGGGTTTGTGTATGCGGAACCTCATGCAGAACCAACCAGACCCAGATCGGGCCGAGGACCGTTTCAACCAGCAGGATCAGGCTGACTTCCGGAGCTGACAGGTAGCGCGGCCCTAGGGTGATCATGGCGAAGGAAACCGGCAGCAATAGGCCACCGAGCAGCAGCAGGTAGCCGGTGTCTGTGGCAGTGAGTTGCAGCAGATTACCGTCGCTGAAGAACAGGGCGATTGGGACCACCGCTAAATTTCCAAGGACGTTGGCCGGAATCATATTGATGCCTCTGCCGCAGCGCAGAATGACGATATTGGTCGCCCACATGCAGGTAGCTCCAAAGGCGAGGAGATCCCCCAGCAGTAAGCCGCTTGTCAAGCTGCCGGAAAAAATCAGGAGTATTCCGCAGAAACAGATACTAATGGCTGCCCAGGTGTGGCGGGCAATTTTTTCCCGCAGGAAAAGATAGCTGAGCAGGCTGCTGATTACCGGCGTGGCTGCCAGGATGATCAAGGTATTGGCGGCGGCGGTCTGCTTGAGCGAGTTTACGAACATGATTGAACCGAAGAGGATGGTTGCTGATGAATAGAGCCCGGCACGGCCGATCTTGGGAAAACTTTTCCAGAGCTGATTTCGGTAGCGTAGAAAGAGCAGAATCGTGGTGGTTACAGAGGTCAGCAAGCAGCGCCAGAACAGCAAAACCCAGATATCGCATTTGATAAGGCGTACCAGTAGTGAATCGGGGCTGAGAATCAGCACCGCAGTGAACATCATTAGCAAGCCTTTGAGATGTTCCGAACGCTCCATGGCGGCGATTGATGACACACAGGGGCAGGAAAAGCAAGGTCATTTCTAGATAGATTTATCATGCAAAAAATGGGGAAACGATGGCGATAGGTGGCAGTCCGAAAAAGATGGCACAGGATATCGCCCGTGGTTACATGAGTTTATCTCCACCAATGTTGCACAAATATTCTCCAGCAGATCTAAAGGTGATTTTGGCCAATCTGGGGATTGTTCAGCGCGAAGTGAGGCAGCTTCCAGTTCCACTTGACGATGTTGTTTTACTCAAAGCGAAGAACATGAAGTTGTCACGCCTGAACCAGGCCGAGATAGTTTTGAGAAACTACTGCAAAAAGAAAAGAATTCCTGTTTAATCGCTTCTTTTCAACCAGTGAAAGAATTCTTGGTCTACTTGGTCGCCGTCTCCGAAGTTCAGTTCCAGTAGACGGCGTAAATGACCCATGGTTACGACATCCTCGGAAACGAAAATAAACCCGTAGAACTGGCCACGCTGATGAATCAGTTCGCCGACAAACTCCAACGTCAGATCTGATGAGGGTAGAACAATGGTCAGTTGGCACTGATCATTGATTTTCAGTGGCAGGTCTTGCTCGGTTTTGAAGAGCGCGCCCTGGAGAGCCAGATCAACAAGATCGCATTTATAGGGGGCGTCGGCAATATTGAGTTCCGCTTCCGTATGGAAAGGGATGCGGCGATAATTTCTTTGTTCATTCATGGTATCTGTCTCCTTCGACAGGCGGTTGCATGTTGCGCTCTAGGCTGTCGTTCGGCGAAGTCCAAGCTCTTTATATGATTGCTGTTTACGGAAAATTCAGGCTACCAAATGGCTAGTAACAGTTTAGCAGGATTTCTGCCAATTGCTGGAATGCACAGACCCGGGTGCGGAATTCCCCCTTGCAGCAGGAAGCACGCAGGAGTACATTTGCCTTAAGGATTTTAAATATTACTTCTGGAAAAACAATGTTTCTGGGAAAAATTATAATTATTGCAATAGCTTGTGCAAGTTTATCGGGGTGTTTGAAACCCCCAAGACAGGCGGCAATCGATTTTGAAGTACCGGAAACCGGTGTTTATGGGCAGGTTACTGGAGCGGTCACCGAAAGCTCCTGGGTCTATGCCTATCAAAGCGAGGAGCGAGGGTTTCGTGGCCCTGCCGATTTTGCCGTTCGAGTCGAAAACGACGGACATTATATTCTTGATCTGTTGCCGGGCCGTTGGTTTTTGCTGGCCCGTTCAAGGCAGCAGGGTCCGTTGAGCGGACGGCCGCAGGCGGGCGACGCTTGGGCGATCTTCCCCGATAATCCACTGGTTTTGCAGTCCGAACAGGCGAAACGGATCGATTTCAATTTACGGCAGACCGCCCCGAGGCCGTTGTTGAGGAGTATGAATCAGGGCGAAACTGGTTTTGCCGGCAGGGTGCTAGGTCCAGACCGTCTCCCGGCTGCAGGTGCGTTTGCTCTAGCCTACCGGGATCGTAATTTCCGCAGGATGCCCGATTTCAGTTCAGCTGCGGCAGACGCTGATGGGCGCTTTTTGTTATTTGTCGATGGGCCGGGTCGCTATTGTCTACTCGCGCGGCAGGGAATCCGTGGTCAGCCGCGTCAGGGGGAGCTTTACGGGCAACTGGGCGAGGAAGAGGCTGCCTGCCGAGAAGTTGAAAAAGGACAGTTGCTGGAGATTGGGGAGTTTCATTTGCAGCCCTACATGCGTTAAACTGTGAACTTGTAGGTCAAACGACGACAAGACCTTTGGTCGTTTAAACATCATCCCGAAATATTGGGGAGCTTTATGCGTATAGCGAAAAACATATTAATTACGATTTTGCTGCTGATCTTGTTGCTTCCGGTTGTCGGCGGGGCAATGGACAATGCGGATTTCGACACGAACCGGGCTCGTCTGCTTGGGCATATGATTCAGCAACAGTTGAGTCGAAACCATTACAGCCAGAAGCCGACCGACGACAATTTGTCGCATGCTGCCTTCGATCTCTACCTGAAGCAGCTTGATTTTCAGAAGCGCTTCCTGTTGCTTGAAGACGTTGCACAGCTCAAGGCCTATCAGGATCAAATCGATGATTCGATCCGCCGCGGCCGCCTCGACCTGCCGAAAACCGGCCGTAATCTGCTGAATCAGCGGATTGAGCAGGTGCAGAAGATCAGCGAGGAGCTGTTGGCGGGGAAATTCGATTACCAGCGGGAAGAAACCTTCGAAACCGATCCGGAAAAGCTCACCTTCCTGGCCGACACGAAGCAGTTGCGTGAGCGATGGCGGAAAATTCTTAAATTTCAAATTTTGAGCCGGTACATCAGCCTGCGGGAAGATGAGGTCGGCGTAGATGATGATGGCGCACTGTTGCCGGTGAGTAAAGAGAAAGAGGAGGAGCTGCTGGGTTTGGCGCAGGAGAAAGTCGGCAAAGCTCATCGCAATCTGCTCTCCCGGATGGTGGAAGAGTCTGAGCAGGATCACTACGACCGCTACCTGAATGCTATCGCGCGGGCTTTCGATCCACATACCAGTTATATGCCACCGACTTCGAAGGAGGATTTCGATATTCAGATGAGTGGTTCTCTGGAGGGGATCGGCGCTACCTTGCGGGAAGATGATGGTTACATCAAGGTAGTGAAAATTATTCCTGGAAGTGCTGCTTACAAGCAGGGGAAGCTGGCCGCTGACGACATTATCCTCAAGGTTGCCGAAGGTGCTGATGAGCCGGTCGATATCACCGATACGCGGATTCGGGATGCGGTTTCTTTGATTCGTGGCAAAAAGGGAACCGAGGTTCGCCTGACGGTGAAGAAGCCGGATGGCCGACGCTTGGTGATCCCGATCATTCGTGATGTGGTCGAGATTGAAGAGACTTTCGTCAAAGGAACCGCCATTGAGGATAAGCAGAGCGGTCAGAACTTCGGGTATGTGAAGATCCCTTCCTTTTATCGCGATTACAGCGGCAAGACCAATCGCAATGTCACCGATGACCTGCGCAACGAGTTGAAAACCCTGAAGGAAAAAAAGGTTTCTGGGCTGATTCTCGATCTGCGCAACAATGGCGGCGGCTCTTTGGCCGATGCTGTTAGCGTAACGGGGCTTTTTATCGATACCGGCCCAGTTGTTCAGGTGCGTAGCGGGAATGGCAGGGTTCGGGTGATGCGGGACGACGATCGGGGACTAGAATACAACGGTCCGATGATTGTGCTGGTCAATCGCTTCAGCGCATCTGCTTCGGAAATTCTCGCCGGAGCCCTTCAGGATTACGGGCGTGCTTTGATAGTCGGTGACGAGCATACCCACGGCAAAGGCACCGTTCAGGCGCTCCTCGATCTTGATCGCTACGTAAATTTGAGTGGCATGGAAAAGTACATCCCGCTTGGCGCTGTCAAGGTGACAATCCAGAAGTTCTACCGGATCAGCGGTGAATCGACCCAGGAAAAAGGGGTTACCCCTGATGTCATCCTGCCGTCGCGCCTCGATGGCCTGGAAAGTGGTGAAAAATACCTCGACTATGCGTTGCCCTGGGATCACATCGATTCGGCCGAGTATCAGCGTTGGAAGGATTCGCCGAAAAATATCGAAAAGTTACGTCAGCTCAGCAAGGAACGGGTCGCCAAAGATAAGGATTTTAGTGAGATTATTACCGAGGCGAAAGAAGCCAGCCTGCGCCGAGAGCAGACGAAACAGTCACTGTTGCTGAGCCAGATGCTGAAAGACCGTGAGCAGCTGAGAGGTGCGAACGACATAATGGCACCGCATGGAGCGATGACTTCCAGCGATGACAAAGACAAGGAACCACCATCCTTGCAGGAAGAGATCGCTGAAGATCCCTATGTGGATGAAGGCAAGGTTCTGTTGCTGAACTTGCTTGCCAATCACAGCTAAAAGCATACACCGAATGGGAGGCGATAGTGGATCGCCTCCCATTTTTTATTCTTTTTCCTCCCCCAAGCGCAACAAGCTGTAGAGCATCTCAACCAGTGGCATTTCTGCTCCAAACTCCTTGGCTTGTTGTAGCGGAATGCCATAAATCGCCTCCAGCTCCAACGACCGACGTTCTTCCCGGTCGATCATCATGCTCGGCTTGTAGTGGTCCATTTGGTCGGTTAGATAGAGCATCCGTTCGATGAAGGCCGGTCCATCGATTTTTTCCCTCAACGGCTGGGCGTTCCCTCCAGCGACCACTTCTTTCATCAATTGTTCAGCAAGGCAGCGCCCTTCAGGGCGGGCGAGCAGCTCGCTGGTGTCCTGCTGAAGCAAAGCACAGAGGCCGTTGAAGGGGATATTCCAAATCAGCTTTTCCCAGCGAGCCCGGCGCAGGTCGGCGACCGCTTCACAGGGCACCCCGGCTTCACTAAAGATCTCCTCTAGCTGCTTGCTGCGCTCGCTCAAACCGCCGCCGAATTCTCCGAGGCGGATTTTCCCTTCGCCCAGATGGTGGACGTGCCCCGGCTCACCCCGGTTGCTGCAAAGGAATGCGACCCCTCCAAGAATCCGCTCGGTTCCGAACTCTGCGGCCAGCAGTTCTTCATTGCCGAGGCCGTTCTGCAGGGTCAGGATGCAGCTTTGTTTGTCAATAAGCGGACGAACCAGCCTAATTAGCTGTTGATTGGCAAAGGTTTTAAGGCCAACGATCACCAAGTCGACAGGGCCGATTTCTTCCGGGGAGGCAAATCCGGCAACTTTTGGTAGATGAAAATCACCGTTGACTGAATGGACCTGCAGACCGTTCTGTCGGATCGCTTCAAGATCGCGGCGCAGAAGATAGCGCACCTGTTGGCCGCTACGCTGTAGCATGGCGCCGTAGTAGAGGCCGAGTGCACCGGCGCCGATAATCCCTATCCTCATCTTTGCAACCATCAGAAATGAAACCTCGCTTGCAGCCAGGGGGTATTCCCTGAAAAACCGAGGGAGAGTCCACCACGTTTTTGCAGCAGCTGTTTGAATTGCTCTTCCCGGGCGCGGTTGATTTTGTGGGCGTTGTTCATGGCGTTATAAATATTGCCTCCGTACCAGCCGATTTCAAACAACGAAAGAATTCCGGCAACCGCATAATTATCGTTGTTCCAAGCTTCGATAGAGCCATAGATGAAGGCCGCGTTTAACGCAAAAGCGACCCCTGCCTGTTTGGGGCGCTCGGTATAAAGCTGTCCGGTTCCTGGCAGTATGGCCGACAGAGTTCCCGCCACGGGTGGCGATTTACGCGGCAGGGAGCGGAAATCTTCGATAACGGCCTCCAGTTTTTCTGCTTCCGGGGATGGTAGCTCGGCAAAGGCCTTTTCGGCTTCCGGCAACCGGTTCTCTTCCAGATAGCTTCGGCCGATATTGTAGTTGCAGCCGGCGGCTGTTGCGGGAAAAAGCTTTTTCAGAGATTGGTAGCGCTTGCGTGCTGTGGGGTAGTCCCCGCGCTCGAAGGCTGCACGGGCGTAAAGCTCCCTTGCCAGTTTCGCTTCTGGGGAGGCTGGATTATTCCGCCAGACCTTTTCCAGTGCTTCGTCGGCTTTAAGCCAACGCTCTCCGGCCAGCAATGATTTGGCAATGGCCAACTGCGCTTTCGGTACACGGTTGTCCTTTGGATAGTAATGCAAAAAGCGCTTATATTCGGTGATTGCCCGGTAATGGTCTTTTTCCGCCGCAAGGCTTTCGGCAAAACTGAACAGGTCCGTTTCGGCTGCAAAAAGAGGTTGCGGAATCCAAAAAAGCAACAGTAGAAGAAACAAGGTAGCTGGCATAGAACGATAAACCTCGGCGATCGTCTGATGGGAGTTCGGTAATCGCGGATACTAACATAAGGGAAAATTTTCCTTCCATTAAAAAGCTTTTTCTTTTTTTGGATCAGCAACTTATCTTCCCTAATGGTTTGACGTCTGGGGGGAGGTTGTGGTATCTTTATAGCTTCGAGTAAAGGAACGATATTTGGTTTAAAATTGGAGATATGGCAGTCTATCCGACTCAGGGAGTCGGTATTATTGAGGATATCGAGTCACGTGAGTTTTCCGGGCATAAGCAAAATTTTTATGTTTTGCGGATTGTTGACAGTGACATGCGGATTATGGTGCCGACCGGTAATGTTAGTAACGTGGGGATGCGGCGCCTGATCGATCAAAAGCATATAACCAATGTTTTTGATACGTTAGCTGAACCGAACGACAGTGGGAAAATTGCTTCATGGAGTCGTCGGCAGCGTGAATATAATGACAAGCTGAAAACCGGTGACCTGTTGGAAGTCGCAGAGGTATTGCGTGAGCTGTATCAGATCAGTTCCGAAAAGGAACTTTCTTACGGTGAGAAGAAGGTTCTCGAGCAGGCCCGCAAGCTGTTGGTTACCGAGGTGGCCCTGGCTGAAGGGGAAAAAGAAGACAAAGTAGTCAAGCGCTTGGAGAAAATCTTTCACTGAGCGTCTCTGACAGGTCAGAATAGTAGACCAGGTACTTCAGGTGCCTGGTCTTTTCTGTTTTTGGGCTGCTCCACGAGAGGTTGCGTAAGGCAAAATGAAAGCGACAGTATTGATTCCTGCTGCTGGAATGGGCCGTCGAATGGAGGCTCGTGTCAACAAGCAATATCTCTATCTGGCGGGTAAGCCGATTCTGGCACATACCTTGGAACGGTTTGAGCAACATCCGCAGATTGAACATATCTATCCGATCCTGCCCGCTGATGAAATAGATTATTGCCGGGAACAGATCATCGAGAAGTACGCTTTTCAGAAAGTTCGCGCATTGGTGGCGGGTGGGGCAGAGCGGCAGGATTCGGTGCGTAACGGCCTGTTGGCATTGCAACGAGACGGCCTCGACCAGCCGCAGCGGATCATCTTAGTACATGACGGTGCTCGGCCGTTGTTCAGTACTGATTTATTGCCTGAACTGATTGCAACCATTGCCACGCAGGGGGCCTGCATTGTCGCTACTCCGGTCAAAGACACCATCAAGGAGGTGGACGGTGGGCTGATCAGCTGCACACCGGATCGTAAGCGGCTCTGGCAAGCACAGACTCCACAAGGCTTTAGCTATCAGTTGTTCGCCGAAGCTTTTTATAGCGCAGACGCGGCCGGGTTTCTCGGCACCGACGATGCTTCGCTCGTAGAACGCCTTGGCCGGCCGGTGGCAGTTTTGGCAGGCGATTATCGCAATATCAAAGTAACCACCCCGGAAGATTTGGTTATTGCTGCAGCTTTACTTGACAGTACGCAGGAGGAGTCGGCATGATGCGCATCGGCCATGGCTACGATGTTCACCAACTTGTCAGCGATCGGGATCTGATCCTCGGCGGGGTGAAGATCGATTATCATTACGGTTTGCTCGGCCACTCTGATGCCGACGTGCTGCTGCACGCGATCTGCGATGCGATTCTTGGAGCGCTCGGGCTTGGCGATATCGGCAAGCATTTCCCCGATACCGATCCGGCTTTCAAGGGAATTGACAGCCGCAAGTTGCTGCGTTCGGTGATCAGCAAAGTGGAAATGGCTGGCTATCGGGTCGGCAATCTTGACAGCACCATCATCTGTCAGCGGCCGAAACTGGCCGGATACGTCCCGCAGATGGTGGCGCAGATTGCAGAGGATTGCCAAATTGAAATCGAGCGGATCAACGTCAAGGCGACCACCACCGAAAAGTTGGGTTTCGCCGGTCGAGGTGAAGGAATAGCGGCTGATGCGGTGGTGCTGCTGGTTAAGATCGACTGAAAAGTCATATCAAAATAAAAGGGCAAATGATGAGCACAACTGAAACTGCAAGCAGCTCGAATTTTATCAAAACTATCATCGACGAGGACCTGGCTACCGGCAAACGTGATCAGGTGGTCACCCGTTTCCCGCCGGAACCGAACGGCTACCTACATATCGGCCACGCCAAAAGCATCTGTCTCAACTTCGGCCTTGCGATGGAATACAATGGCAAGTGCAATCTACGTTTCGATGACACCAACCCGGTCAAGGAAGAGGACGAGTATGTCGAGGCGATTCAAGAGGATGTCGCCTGGCTCGGTTTCGACTGGGGAAAGGAGTCGTTGTTCGCTTCCAGCTACTTTGACCAGCTCTACGAGTGGGCGATTAAGCTGATCAAAAAGGGCAAGGCCTACGTCGACAGCCAGTCGGCTGAGGAAATGCGCCTCAATCGTGGCACTTTGACTGAACCGGGCAAGAACAGCCCCTATCGTGAGCGGAACGTCGAGGAGAACCTGGAGCTGTTCGAAAAGATGAAGAACGGCGAATTTCCAGATGGATCACACATCCTGAGAGCGAAAATCGACATGGCATCGCCGAATATGAACCTGCGCGACCCTGCCATGTACCGCATTCTGCATGCCAGACATCATCGCACCGGTGACAAGTGGTGTATCTATCCGATGTACGATTTCGCTCATGGCCAGGAAGATTCGATCGAGGGGGTGACCCATTCAATCTGTACTCTGGAATTTGAGGATCATCGACCGCTCTACGATTGGTTCATCAAGGAGCTGGAGATCTTCGCGCCACAGCAGATCGAGTTCGCGCGCTTGAACCTGAGCTATACGGTGATGAGCAAGCGCAAGTTGTTGCAACTGGTCAACGAGAAGTATGTCGAGGGGTGGGACGATCCCCGGATGCCGACCGTCTCCGGGATGCGCCGGCGTGGTTACCCGGCCGCAGCTATCCGCAGCTTCTGCGACCGGATCGGTGTTGGCCGTGGCGCCAACTGGATCGACTTATCGGTGCTGGAGGATTGCGTGCGTGAAGATCTCAACGAAACCGCTTTCCGCCGTCAGGCTGTGCTTGATCCGCTTAAAGTGACCATCACCAACTACGACCAGATCGAAATACTCGACGCGCCGAATCATCCGCAACAACCGGATGCCGGATCGCGGGAATTGCCGATGAGCAACGACCTGTGGATAGACCGGGATGACTTCATGGAGAACCCGCCGTCGCCGAAGAAGTACTTCCGCCTCGGGCCCGATCGTGAGGTGCGGCTGCGCAACTCCTATATCATTAAGTGTGACGAGTATATAAAAGATGACAACGGCGAAGTTGTCGAGCTGAAATGCTCCGCAGACCTCAACACCCTCGGCAAAAACCCGGAAGGGCGCAAGGTCAAAGGGATCATCCACTGGGTTTCCGCTCCGCACGCAGTCAAGGTTCCGGTGCGTGTTTACGACCGGCTGTTCAACCAGGAGAACCCGGATAAGGCGGAGAACTATTTGTCGGCACTTAACCCGGAGTCTCTGCAGGAAACCTTTGCCCTGGCCGAGCCGAGCCTGCACAAAGCAAAACCGGGTGAGACCTTCCAGTTCGAGCGGGTCGGTTATTTTACCGTCGATTCAAAGGATTCAAAGGATGGAGCGCCCGTGTTTAATAGAACCGTCACTTTGCGCGATACCTGGGCCAAAGTGAAGTAATGGAGTGAATATATGAGTTTGCGCGTCTACAACACCATGAGTGGCAAGAAGGAAGAGTTCCAGCCGCTGACTCCTGGCAAGGTTGGCATGTACGTCTGCGGTGTCACTGTTTACGATTACTGCCATATCGGCCACGCCCGTGCCAATATCGTCTTCGATATCATTTACCGCTATCTGCAGTTCGCCGGTTTTGAAACCACCTACGTGCGCAACTACACCGATGTTGACGACAAGATCATCAACCGCGCCAATGAAAGGGGGATCGGCAGTAAGGAGCTGGCAGAGGAGTTCATCAAGGCCTTCGACGAGGATATGGATGCCCTTGGACTGACCAAGCCGACCCATGAGCCGCGCGCGACCGAGTACATCGACAAGATTATCGACATCTGCCAGGTGCTGATCAACAAGGGGATGGCATATGAATCGGCCGGTGACGTCTATTACCGGGTCGACAAGTTCGACGGCTACCTCAGGCTCTCCAAACGCAACATGGAAGAGATGCAGGCCGGGGCGCGGATCGCGCCGGGTGAGCAGAAGGAGAACCCGATGGACTTCGCCCTCTGGAAGGCGGCCAAACCGGGTGAACCGAGCTGGGGATCCCCGTGGGGACCGGGCCGGCCGGGCTGGCACATCGAGTGCTCGGCGATGAGCTCCTCGCTGCTCGGGGAAAGCTTCGATATCCATGGCGGCGGCCGCGACCTGATCTTCCCGCACCATGAGAACGAGATTGCCCAGAGCGAGGCAGCCAACGGCAAGCCGTTTGCCAAATACTGGATTCACAACGGCTTCGTCAACGTTAACCAGGAGAAGATGTCAAAATCGCTCGGCAACTTCTTCACCATCCGCGATATCCTCAAGCAGTACGACCCAGAGGTGGTGCGCTTTTTTATTCTCAGCGCACACTATCGCTCACCGATCGACTTCTCCGATCAGAACCTAGCCGAAGCGCAGGCGGGCCTCAGCCGTTTTTACGAAGCGTTGCTGACCGCTGATCAGGCGATTGAGGGTGCTCCTGAGTCGGATGTCGAAAGCACACAGGGAACTGAACTGGAAGTCAAGTTCCGTGAGGCGATGGACGATGACTTCAACAGTGCACTGGCGATCGCACATCTTTTTGAAGGCGTGCGAACCATGAACCGGCTCTGCGCGACCAAAAAGTTCAAGAAGAAGACTGATCTGGTTGCCCAGGTACGCGATCTGCGGGCAACTGTACTCAAACTGGGTGACGTGCTCGGCATCTACAACTCCGATCCAGCGCAGTGGCTGGAGAAGGTAAAATTGGCCGGATTGGCCAAGCTCGATATCAACCGTGAAGAAATCGAGGCGCAGATCGAAGCTCGTTTGCAGGCGCGGGCGGAGAAGGATTTCGCCAAGTCAGATGAAATACGGGATGCGCTCGCTGAGCGGGGAATTGAGCTGCTAGATTCCCGTGAGGGGACGAGCTGGAAGTTGAGATAGGTTGTTGGAATGGCCGCTTGTTTTGAGCGGCTTTTCTTTTTGCTCACAACTCAAAGGCTGAGAGCAGGCTCTAACAGCGCCGATAGTTGCTCGCGCAATTCCAGAATATGTTCCCCCCAATACTGCAGGGTATGAAACCAGGGAAATGTCCGCGGGAAGGCTGGATCATCCCAACGCGTCGCTAGCCAGGCGGAGTAGTTCATAATACGCAATGTGCGAAGCGATTCGATCAGTTGCAGTTCACGAAAATCGAAGTCATTGAACTCGTGGTAACCTTCAAGGATCTTTTCCAGCTGCCGTTTCTGCTGGGCTTCCTCCCCCGACAGCAGCATCCACAAATCCTGAATGGCCGGTGCCATTCGGGCATCGTCGAAATCGACAAAATTGGGGGCATCGTCGCGCCAGAGCATGTTGCCACTGTGGCAATCACCGTGGGTGCGGATATTGCGAATGTCTGAGTACAGTGCCAAACGCTCATCGATGATCTGTAGCAGGTCGCGGGTCAGGCTCTGATAGGATTCCCGGTAATCGGCCGGGATGAACTTTTCCGCGATCAGTTTCACATTTTGATGTCCGAAAGTTTGGCTGTCGAGCTTGGGACGATGGCGAAAGGGGGCTTGGGCTCCGATCAAATGGATTCGGCCGAGCAAGCGACCGAGGACTTTTAGGTGTTCCAGATTGTCCAATTCCGGCGCATGCCCACCTTTGCGCGGGTAAAGGGCAAAGCGGAAATCCTGATAATCAAATAAGCTTTCGGATGCATCGTTTGACAAAGGCGCAACCACCGGCAGCTCATGTTTGGCCAGTTCCTGGGTAAATTGATGTTCCTCTATAATTTGTTGGTCGCTCCAGCGGTCCGGGCGATAAAACTTGGCGATAAGCGGTTCGCCATCCTCGATTCCGACCTGATAGACACGGTTTTCGTAACTGTTGAGAGCTAATATCCGGCAGTCACAATAAAATCCCTGCGTTTCGATCGCATCCATGATAAAGCTGGGGGTCAAGCGGTCGAATGGATGTTGGCTGGTTGTCTGCATCGGTTCCTCGCACAAAAGATGAGTTCGGCAAGGAGTCTACTCCCGTGGAGGAAGAGAAGTAAAGAATGTCAAGCCCCCTTTATCAACAGATTTATACTCTGGTGCGGCAAATTCCTGCTGGAGCCGTTTCCACCTACGGACAGATCGGGAATATGATCGGTTGCAACGCTCGCACCGTCGGGTTCGCCATGGCTACCTTGCCAGCGGGAAGTGATGTTCCCTGGCAGCGGGTAATCAACAATCAGGGGAAAGTCAGCCCGCGCAGGGACGGAGAAGGGAGCCTGTTGCAACGGGAGCTGCTGATGGCGGAAGGGATCGAATTTGACCGCACCGGACGGATCGACCTGCAGCGATATGCTTATCTTTTTCCGCCCGGCTGAAGCAAGTTTTACAGCAAAGTTTGTAATTGAGGCCAGAGCAGCGAGCCTGCGATGATCCACATGGTCAGGCAGACCATCCCGTCGAGGCAACGCCAGGCAACCGGCCTGCGGAATAGTGGCGCAAGCAGGCCGGCACCGAAGCTTAAGCTGAAAAACCAGAGAATAGAGGCGCAGATTGCCCCGGCACCGAACAGGTAGCGTTCAGAGGTGGCCAGCTGGCCGCCGATGCTGCCGACTAGGACGATGGTGTCGAGGTAGGCATGCGGGTTGAGCAGTGTCAGTGCTAGTGTTGTCAGAAGCAGTTTGCGTCGCGACAGACTCGGCTCGGCGCTTGTTTCCAAACGGCCCCCTTGGACTGCCGAAAGGAGCGAGCGGCTGCCGTACCACAGCAGAAACGCGGCCCCTCCCCAGGTGGCGAACTGTGCCAGCTGCGGATTAGTAGTGACCAGCGCGCCGAAACCGCTGATGCCGATGAGGATCAGGATGGCATCGCACAGGCTGCAAACCACGGCGGTTTGTAGCGGGTAATTGCGCCGCACTCCCTGCGTCAGCACAAACGCGTTCTGCACGCCAATGGCGATGATCAGCCCGCCGCCAAGACCCATACCTTGAAAAAAAGCAACCATTTCTGCCTCCTGAAAAATCAATCTCTGCTAAAAAGATATGCTGCGCCAAATCAAAAGTAAAATTAATCTTTTTGTGAATAGATTAGTTCTGCTAATGTATAAAAATGCTTGATTACAAACTGATAGAAGCGTTCGCCAAAGTGGTTGCAGAAGGTGGTTTTGAACGCGCTGCCCGCGTGCTGTTTATTTCCCAGTCGGCGGTTTCGCAACGGATTCGCCAGTTGGAAGAGCAGTGCGGACAATTGCTCCTGACCCGGACGTCGCCGCCGCAGCCCACCGCAGCAGGCAAGGAGTTGCTGAAACATTATCAGCAGGTCAAGCTGCTTGAGGATGGTTTGACGACGGAATTGATTAACGCCGAGGAGCACGGGCCGATATCCCTGGCAATCGGTATCAACGCCGACAGCCTGGCCAGTTGGTTTATTGCCTCGATTCAACCGCTGTTGCGGCAGTTCAAGTTGCTGATCGATTTGCGGGTAGAAGATCAGGAACAGACCCATTTGTTTCTGCGTGAAGGAGAGGTGGTTGGTTGTATCAGTAACGAGCCGAAACCGATGCAGGGCTGCCGGGTCGAATTTCTCGGCCTGATGAACTATAGGCTTTTGGCAACGCCCGAATTTATTGAGCGCTGGTTTCCAGAAGGGTTATCGCTTGCGACAGTGCTATGTGCGCCAGCGGTGATTTTCAACCGCAAGGATCGTTTGCACCAACTGTTTCTTGAGCAACACCTGAAAAAAGTTTCGCCGAACCTGCCCTGTCATTACATCCCCACGCCGGAACAGTTCTTACAGGTGATCGTCGAGGGCTACAGTTACGGCATGGTTCCCGACTGGCAGAGCGTTCACTTGCGCAACAGCGGAGAACTGATGGAACTGGTGCCCGGTGCCGCCTACCCGGTTGAACTCTACTGGCACTGCTGGAATCTGCAGTCGAAATCGCTGGCCGAGTTCTCTTCTCAGTTGACCCGTGGCGCCAAGCAATTGCTGGCCGACAGGAGATAGCTTGTAGACTGGAGGTTTCGGGGTAAAATGTAAGTGAGGACTGCGCTGCAGTGAAAGGAGGTCACAATGAAGCTCGAGCTGAACAAAACGGAAGAACGGATGTTGGTTGATATTTTGGAGACGAGCTTGAACCAGCTGCAGGATGAAATTTCCCACACCGATGCCTACGACTATCGCGAGATGCTCAAGGCGAGGAAAGTTGTTTTGCAAGCGTTAAAGAGTAAGCTTCACTGATCGAGTGAAACGCTTCTTTTTTCTGCTTAGCCCCGTTGTTGCGGGGCTTTTTATTGTCCTATGAGGTAAAAAGAAAAAGCTCCACAGTTGGAGGAAACTGCGAAGCTTTTCATAGGAGGTTTTTTAAACAAACAATCTTGGGTCGCCTGCCACAACAACCTTTCGATGGTTGCCAATTTAGTCGCTCCGGCTAAGAAAATATACGTGCCCTTTCGTAAAAAATTTTTCTGAAATCAACAAAAAACGACTGTGCAAAACCGCACCCCTGAGTTTATCAGCAAGATACGCCATTCAGATTAAAGATGAAAAAAAATTAAAGTTTTCTTGCACTCGTGCCGATAAGAAGTGTAGAACTTGTTTGTTCGGATCAAACCCCAGATTGCTCTGGGTTTGACAGCAACGGTTCGTTCCCTGCACACTGAAGGAGAGGGCTATGAGAACCGGGCAATGGGTAGTAACGCTTATTCTGATTATCCTGTTTTTCTGGTCGGCGACAGTCCATGCGCGACAGGTATTCGGCTCCGTTAGTGATGCCGAAACCGGTCGTCTGTTGAGCGGCGTCGAGTTCTATACGGCCGATGACAGGAGTTTGAGTGACCGCGGTGGTCGATTTGTCTTATCAACCAGCGCGGAGCGCTTAATTGCACGCTTGCCCGGATACCGTCCGCAACAAGTCGAAATCTACCCGTCGATGCAGATTGCCCTGCAACCGTTTACCCCCAAAGCCCTTTACCTGTCTTTCTGGGCCGCCGATCTGCCGCGGAAACGGCAGCAGATCCTTGATTTGCTGGAGGCCGCCGACTTTAATGCCCTGGTGATCGACATCAAATCATCCCGCGGTCATATCGCTTATCCAAGTGCTATCCCTCTGGCGCGAGAGGTCGGAGCGCAACGGGTGCGGCCGTTGAAAGATCTTGAGGCGTTTCTGAACGAGTTAAAGGCGCGTGGCATTTACACCATCGGCCGGATGGTGGTTTTCAAAGATGATCTGCTTGCCAAGAATCGCCCGGAACTGGCTGTACACACCAAGGATGGACAAGTTTGGCAGGACCGCGAGCAGCTCAGCTGGTGCGATCCGTTTAACCAGCAAGTACAGGATTATAATCTAGCGGTCGCCGAAGAGGCCGCGCAGCTTGGCTTTGATGAAGTGCAGTTCGATTACATCCGTTTCCCATCCAAATCGGATCTAGTTTTTTCCGAGGTAGCCAACGATCAAAGTCGGGTCGCCGCCATCAACAGTTTCCTCAGCCAGGCCAAACAGCGGCTGGCTTCTTACCCGGTGTTCACCTCGGCAAATATTTTCGGCTACATTTGCTGGAAACACCGGGACGGCAAGATCGGCCAACGGCTGGTCGATCTAGGGGAACGGGTCGACTACCTTTCGCCGATGCTCTACCCCTCCGGCTTCCCGCGCGGCATCCCCGGTTACAGCAACCCGGTGCAAAATCCGTACGAGATCATCGCTATTTCGTTGTTAAAAGCGCAGCAACTGAGCGGCCTGTCGGAGGTTCGTTTCCGTCCCTGGCTGCAGGCGTTTAAGGATTACGCTTTTGACAAGCGGCAGTTCCGCGCTGAAGAGGTTATGGCACAGATCAGCGCCAGCAATGAGGTCGGCAGCAACGGTTGGATGTTGTGGAATGCATCGAGTCACTTCCGGCTGGCCGATCTGGTAGAAGATCCGAAGCCGCTGGAAGAGAAGCCGATGCTGGCTGAGACCGCTGCCAAAAAGGGGGAAATGAGCCAGCTGAGCAAACTGGAAACGGAAGAGCAGGCGTCGCCGCTCTGATCCGTCAGCCGAAACAGAAAAAAACCAGCAAGGTGACGCTCGCACCGAGGATCGCCCCGAGCCAGACTTCCTTGGGCGTGTGGATTTTCATCAGCAGTCGACTTTGACTTACCAGCCCCGCCAACAGCAATACCATTAGACCGATCAGCAGACCGCTGTTGGAGAGCAGCACTGAAACGGCGATCGAAAATGCAATTGCCGCATGTCCGCTCGGCATCCCACCATGCAACGGCGACCCACGATTGAATCTCGCCTTCAGCAGGACAACCACAATCACCACCATCAACAGCGCTCCGACCGGTAGCGTCCCCTGCGGTTCGCGGACCAGGTTTGGTTGACTGTCGAAGAGCGGGAAAATATGCCCGGACAGCACAAGGTAGCCGAGAATCGCTGCCCCGACGCTAGTGACCAGTACGGCTCCGGCGGCGATATCTTTGGCCAGTTTGGCCAGCTCGTGATATTCATCCGTGACCAGATCGACCAACTTTTCGATCGAAGTATTGATCAGCTCGGCAAAGATCACCAGCACTGCCGCAAGGACCAGCAGGAAAAATTCCAGCGCGCTGACCCGGTAAAATAGAGCGAGAAACAGCACAGCCAGTGCGGCGATAAAATGGTAGCGGAGGTGGCGCTCGCTTCTGACCGCCCAGAGAATCCCTTCGATAGCGCAGTTAAGACTTTCAATCCAGCGGGTCGGTTTCATTTCATCCCCAGATTTCAATCAGTTATCTTTTTTAAAAATAGCATCCGCAGGCAAAAGTACAAATGTACAAGTTCGGTTTACTCCGGCAGAAAAACCGGCTAGTCTTAATCTCTTGAAACGACAACCGGGCAGCAATAAAGGATAGCCATTATGAACGATGAAAATTTCGAGGAAGAATTGAACGAAGAAAGTTTTGCCGAAATGTTCGAAGCAAGTTTGAGCGACGTTGGTCAGCCGTTGGAGAGGGGCAAGAAGATCGAGGCAACCATTCTGCAGATCGGTGCTGAATGGAGCTTTCTCGATGTCGGCCAGAAAGGCGAGGGGGTGTTGGCGAGCGCCGAACTTATGGATGCTGATGGCAACCCTCAGTATGCGGTCGGCGACAAAATTGGCGCGTACTTCCTTTCCCGCGAGGGGGGAGAGCTGCGCTTTACCACCAAGGTCGGCGGCACTGGTTCTGGCACCGAGCAGCTGGAAGAGGCTTTTCAGAGCGGCATCCCGGTGGACGGTCGGATCGAAAAGGAGATCAAGGGCGGCTTCGAGGTCAAGTTGAGCGGCAACGTCCGTGCCTTCTGCCCCTATTCGCAGACCGGCCTGCGGCAGGCGGACCCGGCCGAGCTGATCGGGCAGAGCCTGTCGTTTCGCATCACCCAGTTCAGTGAGCGGGGCCGCAATATAGTCGTCTCGCACCGGGCGATCCTCGATGAAGAGCGGGAGGAGCAGCGCACCTCGTTGCGCGACACCCTTAAGGAGGGGATGGTTGTTAAAGGGACGGTGACCAACATCCGCGATTTCGGCGCTTTTGTCGATATCGGCGGTCTGGAAGGGCTGTTGCCGATTTCCGAAATCAGCTACGGCCGGGTTGAAGATGTCAGCGAGATTCTCAGCACTGGCCAGGAACTGGAGGTGGCGATCAAGAAGATCGATTGGGAGAATAACAAGTTTTCTTTCAGCCTGCGCGATACCTTGGCCGATCCTTGGAGCAAGGTCGGCAGCATCTACAAGGTCGGTGGCGTCCATACCGGCACCGTCAGCCGCCTGGCCCAGTTCGGTGCCTTTGTCACCCTCGAGGATGGGGTCGACGGGCTGGTGCACATTTCGAAGTTGAGCGATCAGCGCATCCGGCATCCGCAGGATGTGGTTAAGGTCGGGCAGAGTCTGCAGGTGACCATCGAAAAGATCGATGTCGAGGCGCGGCGGATTTCGCTGACTCTGCTCAGCCAGGAAGATGAGGTCGGCGAAACCAGCTACAGCGATACCCCCTCGACCTCCGCTGCCGGCTTCGGCAGCCTTGGCGACCTGCTCAAGGCCAGCCAGGAGAAAAAACAGCGCAAAGGGAAAAAGCGCAAGTAGGGGGAATTATGCGGAAGCTAGCAATTCTTGTCACAATACTGCTGTTGACCGCCTGCAGTCAGGATTGTCGCAGGAGCTTCTTGGCTTCTGGCAGGGGGAGAAGCAGGATCTGGTTTTATATGCCGATGGCCGCGTCGAGATGAACGATCATAAATATTCAAGCTACAGCGGCAGCTATCGGTTGAATGGCAAAACTCAGGAATGCGACTTCGACAACTTTGCCTATCCGGTGGCGCGCGAGGTGAAACTCAGCGGCGACAAGCTGTACCTGATCGACAAGAATGGCATCAAGGAAGTCTACACCCGCTGAACCTGCGGCCGAAGAGATCCCCAGAAGATGATGAAATCTACCCCACATACCGCCATCTTGTTTGTCGTCTGTATGGCACATTTTCTGATGCCGTTTATGATGTCGGCAGTCGGGGTCGCTCTGCCGGTGATGGGGCGCGAATTCGACGCCAGCGCCATGCAGCTTGGGCTGGTTGAAACCACCTACGTGCTGTCGGCGTCGATCTTTCTCCTGGCGATGGGGCGGCTTGGTGATATTCACGGGCGGCGGAAAATCTTTCAGCTAGGCATTCTGGTCTTCAGCCTGACCGGGGGACTGATTTCGCAAGCCTGGACCGTTGAGGCCGTGATTGGCTTGCGTTTTCTGCAGGGGATGGGAGGGTCAATGGTGATGGCCACGACGATGGCGATGGTGGTTTCCACCTTCCCGCCCAACGAGCGGGGGAAAGCGCTCGGCATTGCTATTGCCAGCGTTTATGCCGGGATTTCCTGTGGACCTTTCTTTGGCGGGATGCTGATCGCCGGGCTCGGCTGGCGGTCGATCTTTTATCTGCTGATTCCACTCGGGATTCTTACCTATCTGGTTGCCCGACTGAAAATGCGCGAGGAATGGGCCGATGCCGCCGGCGAACCTTTCGACTGGCCCGGGCTGCTGATCTACGGCCCGTCCATCCTGTTGCTGATCGTCGGGGTTTCCAACCTGAGTAAAGGCTGGTGGGCCTGGCTGCTGTTGTTGCTGGCGAACATCGGGTTTGGCCTGTTCATCTGGTGGGAAGGGCGCAGCCGCTATCCGATTCTGAATATCGACCTGCTGCGCAACAATCGGGTGTTTGCACTGAGCAACCTGGCGGCGCTGTTCAATTACGCCGCGACCTTCGGGGTGACCTTCTTTCTCAGCCTTTACCTGCAGTACGTCAAGGGGATGGAGCCGCACCAGGCCGGCACCGTGCTGATCACCCAGCCGATCGTGCAGACCTTGCTGTCCCCCTTTTGCGGCCGCCTGTCCGACCGGGTGCCGGCTGGCTGGGTGGCGACCGTCGGGATGACCCTGTGCGCCCTCGGGCTGGCGTTTGCGGCCAACCTGACGGCGAACTCAAGCTTGTCGATGGTGTTGCTGCTGCTGGTTTTCCTCGGTGCCGGCTTCGCTTGCTTTTCTTCACCGAACGTCAGCGTTATCATGGGCAGTGTCGAGTCGCGCTATCTCGGGGTCGCTTCGGGGCTTAATTCCAGCGTCCGTACCTTGGGGATGATGACCAGCATGATGATCATTACCCTGATCTTTTCCTACCTGATGCACGGCCAGCCGGTCACTGCGGAAACACAACCGGCTTTTCTGGCCAGCATGCACTGGGCGCTGGTGATCTTCTGCAGCCTCTGCGTGATCGGCATTGGTTGCTCGATGGGGCGGGTGACGGGGAACGCGCAAAGCGCGAAATAATCTGAATTCCCTGGCTGATTTCGAGGAAAAGTGCTCGCTGCTCTTCGCTGCAATTCCAGCCGCCAAAAATCTTCTCTTGCTCCTTTAATGCCTTCTGAATTTCATCCGCAAGCCGTTGGGCGGATTTCACGCATTATAGGTGCTCTACCGGGAAGGGGGCTTGCCTGCTCAGTTGCTGAAAAGTTGTGTATTTTTTACGATCTCCGGATCGACATGATGCAATGCACCGAGGGCGACCAGGGAGACTTCTTCCAACTGCAGATCGGCAGCCTCTGCCTGTGTTTCCTGCTGCCGCGAGAACAATCGGTTCTTTTGGTCACTCTGATCGCGATTGACCATTGCAAAGTAGCGGACCCGGTTCAAAAAGCGCTTGATCGAGCGGGGGGTGTTGCGCTTGGCGGCACCAGCGGATGCCAGACGGTCAGTGCCCGACCGAACTCGTCAATTGTAACCAAGTGTCCCCAAGACCGGAACGGTCTAGAAGCTGACTGGAGCCCCCCATTGCATTGGTTTTTGTCTGTTCGCGATCCTGAACATAGATCGGTTCAAGGGCGAGTTCCAACTAGCTGTTTAAAGAGTAGCGGAGCTGGGTCTTCAGTGCCTTGGTTAAGTTTTTCATGGTGCCGGCATAATGGCCTGCGGCATTGAACTGATCTGTTTTCTGTAGGGTTTCCACAGTTTTTATTTTCAGGACCAGTTGCTGCGCGTGGCAGATATGGATCGGCACCCGCCTGTCAAGGGCCTGTGCTTGGGAAGCGAACAGAGTAAGAATGGCGAGCAGAAACTCGACCATTAGTAGGTACTCTTGATAATGTGAGCAGTTTGCTAAGAAACTTTCAGGAAAAGTATCAGTCTGTAAAATTAAAAACAACCAACCAATTCCCGGTTGTTTTATCAAAATATCGGGATACATTGTTGGGAAGATGGCCGAAAAATAGTTATTCCTGTTTTTGAGGTAGAAATTGATGAATTACTGGTTGATGAAATCGGAACCGGAAGCCTTCAGCATTGATGATCTGCAAAACATGCCGCAACAGACTGAGCATTGGGATGGGGTGCGCAATTACCAGGCACGCAATATGATGCGTGATCAGATGAAACTTGGTGACAAGGTATTTTTCTACCACTCTAATTGTGAGATGCCTGGAATTGTCGGCTTGATGGAGGTGGTGCGCGAAGGGTATCCTGACCACACTGCTTTTGATCCGCAGTCAAAATATTTCGATCCTAAAAGTACGCCGGAGCAGCCGCGCTGGTTTATGGTCGATATCAAGTATATCCGTCACACCAGACGGGTGATCCCTCTGACCGAACTGAAACAACAGGAACCGCTGGAAAATATGCCGCTGGTGCGCAAAGGCAATCGGCTGTCGATCATGCCGGTCAGAAATGTGGAGTGGGATTATATCTTGCGTCTGGAAAACCCATAAACATTTTTTCTCCACGACCTTTCCTTTTCTACGGCCCACTCGATTTGCTGGTCTGCCGCGCAAATTGACGCTTAAGAGGCTCCTTTTTACCCCGCGTTTTGCCACTGTAACCACCTGAAATCAAATGAATACGACTCGACATCAGGGGGAATTTGCATCGATGTCGAATGAAACGGCCGTTTGAATTGTCTAAATTGAAGTTACCGGCGAGGGGGATGCAAGAAACTCACTTACAAAGGAGGAAGACATGAAAAGGACACTCGCGATATTGATTAGCGGATTGATTTTACTCGGCACACCGCTTTTAGCTTCGGCACATGATGGCGATCGTTATGACAATGGGCCCCGACACTATAACAGTTGGGTGAAGGATCGCCATGCTGGCGAGTATGGCTGGCAAAAACCCCAGCCCAAGTGGGAACGGAAACTCGCCAAAAGGCATTATAAGCAGCATGTCCGTGAGCAGCGCCGTGAGCATCGGTTTTATGCTCGGCAACATCGTTCCTACTATTCCGAGCCAGCAGTATTCATCGGGGTTCCGAACCTGATGTTGCATATCGGTTGGTAAAAGAAATTCAGCATTTCGATGCTCTGCTGTACCGCTGTTAACGGGTCTCCAGCGGTTTTGCCGACATCGATCTGCTGTTGTTTGGGCCGCCTGCATTCTGTAGGCGGCCTTTCGATTTTGGGGGGGAAATGGGTAGAAATTATAATTCATTTATCAAAAGTTGGCGCATGTACGGAAAAGTTGAAAATACCGGTTATACTTTGTAAACAGCTCGAAAGATTCAGAAAATTACCCACGGGAGGGTTGACAATGGCAACGACGAGAAGCAGAAAACCGGACCTTTCACTCAAAACACACTTGGCTGCGGTCAAGCAGGGGAAGCGTCGTTTCGAAAACGCTTTTCAGGCGGTGGCACGGATGATACTGGCCGAACCGATCAACAAGGTGGTGGTCAACGGTCGTTCAACCTACGATTTCGAGATCTTTCGCACTGGTGGCAAACATGCCATCGGCATGTACGATGAAATCAACAGTTTCGTTTCCTTTGTCAAGGACGCGGCCGAGGGGGGGTCTTCGAAAGAGATGGCCTATGTTCTGGTCGGCGAACCGGGCAACGGCAAAACTTTCTTTGTCGAGTATCTCTGTTCCAAGTATCGTGAGTTCCTGACCAAAGAGGAGAACCGTAAATATACTTTCCGCTATGTCGGCATGGATCAGCTCGGCAGCTATGGCAAAATTTCGGTTATTGAGTCCCAGACCTATGAAGATCCGCTGATTCTAGCGATGAATCTGGGCGAAACCAAGGCTGAAAGCATGGAGCTGCTGGCGAAAACCTATGGCTTCAAAGATGCTCAGATCGAAAGTTTCTACGAGAACTACCGCCCTCTCGGTGCATGTAGCGCCTATATGCTCGATGAGCTGCGCGGGTATACCGGAGGCAAACTGGAGGAGTTGCTAAAGCATATCGAGATCATCCCCGTGCCGTTGACCGAGTCTTTGGGGACCGTAACCGGCAAGTACGCCGCCAAGGACAAGATCACCTCGAGTGCTGTCGATCTGCTCGGCGAGGAGTCGATCCAGCGGCTGCTGCATATTACCGATACCAACAACCCCTATCGCTTCGATCTACGCCGCGGTGCGCTGGCTCGCGTTGCCGGGGGCGGCATCCATTTCTCCGACGAGATCTACAAGAACAAGAAAGATCTGGTGCAGGTTTATCTGGGGGTGATTCAGAACCGGCTGATTGAGATGGATGGCTACAAGTGGCCGATCGACACCCTGATTATCGCCACCAGCAATAACGCCGAATTCAACCGGTTCCTGGCCGAAAAGGAAGAGGCGCCGATCATCGATCGGTGCCGGATCTGCTACTTCTCCCACAACACCAACTATCTGATGCAGAAGGACCTGACCGCCTATGCCATAGGCAGTGAAACCAAGACCACTCTTAGCGGGAGGGATCTGCATCAGGATCCGAATCTCAACTATGCTGCCAGCGTTGCGGTGATTCTGAGCCGGTTGCCGCGCAGCGAAAAACTGACGCCGGTCGAGACGATGAAGCTGGCTGCTGGCGAGGTGGCGGGCGAGAAGAGCATCAAAACCCTGGCCGAGGTGATCGACATTCTCAATCAGGAACCGGATATTACCAAGCGCTTCGGGCAAAAGGGACTCGGCCACCGCAACTTGGGGCGGGCGATTCAGCTGCTGGTCGAGTCTACCGAAACCAACGAGGGGCAGTGCATGTTCGCCTACGATATTTTCCACGCCGTGGAGCGGATCATCCTCGATTACGTTTCCGACAACAACGACCGCGCCAAATATCTCGATGACCTGAAGCTGGCTAGAAGCTTGTACCGAGAGCGGATCATGACTGAGATGTTCAACGCCTACATGGACGAGCCGCAGGCGATCCGCAAGGATGTAATGAACTACGTCAACATGATCATTGGCATCGATGCCGAAAACCTTGGGCCGGATAAGATGTGGAAGTATCGTGACCCGCAGACCAACGAACTGAAAGCGTTGAAGATCGACCAGCGCTTTATCCAGAGCGTCGAAGAGCGGCTCGGGCTGAAGACCGAGGAACAGCGCGAGACCTTCCGCACCTCGATCCGGAAGATCTATGGGCAGAAGATTTCGGTCGATGTGTCCTACGATTTTATGGACAATCTCGAGCTGGTCAAAGCGGTCACCGACGTGCGCCTGAAGTCGGATATTGCCGGTGCTGGTTCACTGGTCGGCGCTTTGGCCAACCGGACCAACGAAGAGAACCAGAAGCTTTACGACCGGATGATCAATACCATGCTCGACCAGCTTGGCTACTGTAAAACCTGCGCGCAGAAAACCATCGAATATTTCTGCACCCAGGAAGATGAAGGCTGATTGCGCCCATGAGTAAAAAGCAACGGGAAAGATATTTTCAGCAACTTCAGCAGGAAGGACGACTTTCGGTGCAGCAGGAGAAAAACAGCTCCGAGCTGGAGGATGAGCGCCTGCACCTGATTGAAGATCCTCGCTCAGACTGCAAGTTGCCGCCGCTGGCCGATCTGTACAGCAGTAACGATTTTGTCATGCTGCAGAATATGGGAGAGAATATCGGTCCGCTCACCAGCAGTATCCGCAGCATCGATGATCTGCTGGAGCGGGACAAGGTCCGCGAAGAAGACGGATTCCCACGCAAGATCAAGCTCGGCAAACTGGTCAAGCCGGGGCGCGGTACCGAAGAGAAAGTCGTCGTCGTGCCGACGACCGTCGAAGAGAAGTTCATCCATGACAACCGTTTTTTGGAGCAGGACCAGGGCGGCGGTGGAGGCGGTGGCCACGGTGATGGTGAAGAGGGTGAGGTCATCGGTGAACAGCCGGTCCGCAAGGGGGGGGAAGGCGAAGGAACCGGAGCAGGACAGGGGAAGGGCGGTGCGCACGATATGGATGCCAACGCCTACGATCTGGGCCGCATACTGACCGAAAAATTCAAACTGCCGAACTTGAAGGATAAAGGGAAGAAGCGTTCGCTGACCCGCTACACCTACGATCTGACCGACAAGAACCGCGGCTTCGGCCAAGTGCTCGACAAAAAGGCGACCTTGAGGCAAATCCTGGAAACCAATATCGGTCTGAAGAACCTGCCGAAAGTGGGGGAGATCGATCCTACCCAGTTTCTGATCGCGCCGAAGGACAAGGTTTATCGCATCCTTTCGCGCGAAAAGGATTACGAATCGCAGGCGGTGGTCTTCTTCATCCGCGACTACTCTGGGTCGATGGCCGGCAAGGCGACCGAGCTGGTGGCGACCCAACACATCCTGATTTACAGCTGGCTGCTTTACCAGTATGGCGGGCAGGTGGAAACCCGATTTGTGCTGCATGACACCGAAGCGACCGAGGTTGAAGATTTCTACACCTACTACAATTCTCGAGTGGCTGGTGGGACCCAGGTCGCGGCCGGTTACCGGCTGATCAATCAGATTGTCCGGGAAGAGAGTCTGGCGGCCGATTACAATATTTACATCTTCCATGGCACCGATGGCGACGACTGGGACCGGGAAGGGCGCGAGACGATCCCCGAGCTGAAAAAGATGCTCAGTTACGCCAGCCGGATCGGCATCACCATCGCTGAGCATCGCTATACCACCCCCGGAGGGACCGAAGTGCAGATGTACCTGAAGCGTTCCGGACTACTGGTTCAGGCTTCGGAGCTGTTGCGGCTCGATAGCATGCGCGAGGATGCCTCTGAAGATCGGGTGATCGAAGGAATTCGCAAACTGGTTTCGGAAGAGAAAGTCTAGAGCTTACCCCCGCTTCTGAGGAGTGGGGAAAAGGCGACAATATATGCAACTGATCGATCAGAAAACCAAGAAGATCATGGAAGGCTGTAAGGAGCGGGCTTGGGCCGCTGGACTCTCTTTTGACGAGGAAAGTCTCGAGTATGTGGTCAGCAACCGCGACATGATCGAGCTGATGCCGAAGAACATGATTCCGACCCTGTACGATTACTGGGTGCATGATGTAGAGGTGTTAAAGGAGAAGGGCAAATACGAACTCTATCCGGGCAACCCCTACGAGACGGTGATCAACACACGTCCGGCGATCTCCTTTTATAACGACAACAACCCCGACTGGCTGAACGTGATGATCTTTTATCATGTTATCGGGCACATCGATTTTTTTCAGAACAATCTCTACTTCCGGCACACCTGGGAATACGATCTGGCCGGGCAGGCGTTGGCCGATAAACGGCTGATCGCCCGGCTGCGTTCCGAATACGGGCGCTGGGTCGATTATGTCATCGAGTTCGCCCGAGGGATCGACAATCTGGTCGGTTATCACAATGAATTGGCGAAGTACAACCGTAGTGAAAACGGTTGCTCATCGCGGCTGGATTATTACTTCGATTATTTTCTGCAAACGATCAAACAAGTCTCCACCAGCGAATATGTCAAGCAGATAGAACTGTTCAACGAGTACTCCCGCAAGCATGGGAAGCTGGGTGAGAAGGCTTTCTTCGCCGACGTGCAGCAAAAGTACCCGGAGTTCGACGCCTCCTTCGAGAAGTACCAACAAAAACATGAGCCGGAGAGTCCAGATCTGCTGCAGTTTCTGATCGATTATTCCCCCTTCCTCAACAAGGACGAGAATAAGTGGATGAAGTCGGTGCTGCATATCATCCGCAGCACCTCGATTTATTTTCAGCCGCAGATTCGCACCAAGATCATGAACGAAGGATGGGCCAGCTACTGGCACGAAACCTTGTTCCTGCAGGATGATCGGATCACCGGCAACGAGGTCAGCTATGCCCGGGTCAATTCGGCGGTGACATCAATGCCACGGGTCGGGTTGAATCCTTATGCCTTGGGGATGCGGATGTTCTACTTCTTGGAGGAGATGGCCGATCGCGGCTGCTACAGCTACGATTTTCGCCGCTTGACAAATGCCGAAGATCGCCGGGAATTCAATCGGCAGACCGGAACCGGGCGTGATTTTATCTTCAAGGTCCGGGAGAATTTTTGCGATTTTACTTTCCTCAATCAGTTCGTCGACCAAGACTTCGTCGATAAAAATAGGCTGTTCGTGGTTGGCCAGCGCTTGAACAAGGAACGGATGACCTGGCAGTATTACGTGCGTAGCCGCAAGGCGGAAGATTATCGGCAGATGCTGTTCGCTTCCTTGTACCATCCGCCGGTGATTGAGATCGTCCCGGAGAAATCGACAGACGGCTGTCTTTATCTGAACCATCGCCATGAAGGCAAACCACTGGTCAACGAGTATATCGCCAATACCATGCTCGGCATTGAATACCTCTGGGGCAACCCAGTTAAGCTGGAAACCAACGAGGCAGAAGTGAAGGGTGGTAGCGAAACCGAAGCAGACAGAGGTCCACAGGTTTCCTGGACGCGGGTATTGTATCAAATGAAAGATCGTCAGTTCAGCAAGGAGGCTCTTGAGGCTGATGACTAAAAGTGCAAAACCACCGATTGAGCAGAGTTCAAATATCGATAAGGCGAAGCAGCGGTTTCTGCAGGTACAGCAGGGTGCCAGCAACAGCGGTTCGATCAGCTTCGACCAGTACCTTGAACGGGCGATAGAGAATCCGACCAGCGCCATCCGCAATATCTTTCAGGTATTTCACGATCTGATCGAAGACTATATTGAGGAAGGGGTCGACGAGTACCAGGACGACCCGGAATCGATCAACTACGCCTATTACGATACCAGCCGACTGTTTGTGGAGGATTCCGACAATCCCTTCTTTGCCGATCGACTGTTCTCCAATCGACTGGTGAAATTGGCTGAGAACTTCCGGCATGGTATTCAGCAGAACAAGATCTATATTTTCAAGGGGCCGCATGGTTGTGGCAAGAGCACCTTTCTCGATAACCTTCTGAGCAAGTTTGAGCAGTATGCCAACAGCCCGGCCGGCTATACCTTTGAAGCGGTCTGGCGACTTGACCGGGAGTTGCTCGGTAACTTCACCGAGAAGGAAACCGACCGGTTTTTGAACAAACTGTCGAATTTGCTCGATGAGTACGAACTGCGCCAGAGCGACCTGATCGAAGCGCAAAAGGTCGCTTACCAAGGGGATATGTATATCGAGGTTCCCTGCCCGAGTCACGACAGTCCGATCCTGATGATCCCGCGCGAATATCGACGGTCCTTCTTCGACGATCTGTTCAAGAATGACGAAACCAAGTGGAAACTGTTTACCGAGAAGCAGTACGAATGGGTCTTCCGCGACACGCCCTGCACCATTTGCACGCAGATCTACGAGGCGCTGATCAGTCGGTTGGAAGATCCGCTCAAGGTGCTGCAGATGCTCTACGCCCGGCACTATCGCTTCAACCGGAGGCTGGGAGAGGGGATCAGCGTTTACAACCCGGGCGACCGGATCATCCGTCAGAACGTGCTCGGCAACGAGATGTTGCAGAGCCGGATCAACGGCTTATTGCGTGACAGTAACCAGGTCCAGTACCTGTTTTCAAATTTCGCCAAGACCAACAACGGTATCTATTCGCTGATGGACGTCAAGGGACACAATGTCGAGCGCTTGCTCGAGCTGCACAATATCATCAGCGAGGGGGTGCATAAGGTTGAATATATCGAGGAGAATGTCAATTCCCTGTTTTTGGCGCTGATGAATCCGGAGGACGAGGAGAGCATCAAGGACCTACCATCGCTATCCGACCGGATCGAATATATCAAGATCCCCTACATTCTTGACCTACGCACCGAGGTGGAAATTTACCGCAACACCTTCGGCCGGCATATCGACGATCGATTCTTGCCAAGGGTGTTGCACAATTTCGCCCGGATCATCATCTCTACCCGCTTGAATCAGAGCTCGCCGGCGATGATGGAGTGGATCGGTCACCCGGCCCGTTACAGCCGTTATTGCGACGACAAGCTGCAACTTTTGAAGATGGAAATTTATACCGGCAACATCCCGGAATGGCTTCAGCAGAGCGACCGCAAGGGACTGACTGCGCGGCGGCGGCGGCGGATCATTGCCGAATCGGAGCACGAAGGGGTAACCGGCTTCTCCGGGCGCGACTCGATCCGCATTTTCAGCGATCTTTATTCGACCTACGCGAAAGAAGGGTCGATGATCGACATGGCGACCCTCTACAGTTTCTTTCGCAAGCATGAAGACTGGATGAAGCTGATCCCGGACGGCTTTCTCGATTCACTGCTACACATGTACAATTACACCATCATGCAGGAGATCAAGGAGTCGCTCTACTACTACAACGAAGAACAAATTGCCCGTGATCTGAAAAATTATATCTTTGCGGTGAATTTCGAGAAGGACACCCAGGTGACCTGTGTCTACACTGGTGATCGGATCAAAGTTGGCGAGGACTTCTACGCCCCGATCGAAGCGCGGTTATTCAACAACGATATCGACCGTGAGCGTTTGATGATTTTCCGCAAGGGGATTCAGAAAGAATATGCCAGCCGAACGCTGACCCAGGAGTTACGCCTGGAGGGTAAGGATATGACCGAAACCAAGCTTTACCAGGATCTCCACGAGCGCTATGTCCATCATCTCAAGGAGAAGGTTCTCGAACCCTTCCTTAAGAACGAAAACTTCCGCCGTGGGATCAAAGACTTCGGCAGCGAAGATTTCAAGACTTACGACAACCGGATCCGTACCGATGTGACTTTCCTGATGGATAACCTGTGCGAAAAATTCGAGTATTCGAAGCTTGGGGCGAAAGAGGTCTGTATTTACCTGATCGACAATGAGTTGGTGCAGAAATTCGCCAAGGAGTGAGGGCGAACCACAATCCCCGTCTGCGCAAACCCTGCATCCGGTATTCTGATTCGTCTTTGGGCTTTGGCAGAAAAAAGAAAGGCCGCCTGAAGTATCCTGTCAGGCGGCCTTGTTGGTAATTGGATTGATTGTTTACCGATGTTCGAATTTGTTCATCATCGCCAGTAACAGTCCCAGCGAGATGAAGGCCCCAGGCGGCAGGATCATCAATAGCATTGGCTGGTATACCGTACCGAACAGGCTGAACCCGAGCAGTTGCCCGGCGCCTAAGATCTCCCTCACTGCACCGAGGATGAACAGCGCGAGGGTGAAGCCGAGTCCCATCCCCAGACCGTCGACCGCCGAATCGATTATCGGATGCTTTGAGGCGAAGGCCTCGGCCCGACCGAGGATCAGACAGTTGACGACAATCAGCGGGATAAAGATCCCGAGCGCTTGGTAGAGGCCGTAGACCCAGGCTTCCATACAGAGCTGAACGATGGTAACGAAGGTGGCAATCAGGATGATAAATGCTGGAATTCGCACTTTGGCCGGAATCAGCTTACGCAGCAGGGCAACGGTTATATTTGAGCAGAGCAGCACGAAGGTGGTCGCCAGTCCCATTCCCAGGCCGTTTTCGGCGCTGGTGGTGACCGCCAGGGTCGGGCACATGCCGAGCAGCAGCTTGAAGACCGCGTTCTCTTTCCAGAGCCCCTTGCTGAAGATTTTTACCAGGCTCATGACTTCCCTCCCTCGGCGAGGATCTCCGTTTTGTGTTTGCGGAAGAACTCCAGTCCTTTTTTCACGGCTCCGACCACTGCCCGTGGTGAGATGGTGGCACCGCTGATCTGATCGAATTCTCCGCCGTCCTTTTTTACGCGCCAGTCGGCGTTATCCAGCCCTTTGCCCTTGAACATATCTTTGAACCAGGATTCGGCAATTTTACTCCCGAGACCCGGTGTCTCGGCGTGGGTCAGAATCTCGATGGCGTTGACCTGTTCGTCCGTGCGCAGGCCAACCATCACCTCGATGTTGCCGCTGTAGCCCTCCGGGGCAATCACCTTAAAGGCGGTGCCGACCAGTTCTCCCCCTTTGCGGGCGCGGTAAACAGTTACCTGCACCGGTTCGCCTTTTTTGTTCACCCCGTTCTGCAGGGAGACGGTGTCTGTATCGGGAGCATTATCAAATTCCGGCAGAACCGCGCTCAAAGCCTTGATCATTTGCAGACGGCGCTGCTCCTTGATCGGTTCGCGGGTGGCGCTCTCTACCATCGACAGCAGGAAGCCGGCGCTAGCAGCGATGATGGTCAGGGTTATCAGCAGGCGGGCCATATCTTTGAACATATTATCCTCCGCCTTAAGCTTTCTCTGCCAGCCCGTAAATCTTCGGGCGACAGCTGCGGTCGATCAGCGGGGTAACGGCGTTCATCAGCAGGATGGCGAAGGAGACGCCTTCTGGGTAGCCGCCGAACAGCCGAATCAGGATGGTCAGCAGGCCGCAGCCGCAGCCGAAGATCAGCATCCCCTTGTAGGTTATCGGCGAAGTGACCATGTCGGTCGCCATGAAGAAGGCACCGAGCAGCAGGCCGCCAGTCAGCAGGTGAAACAGGGGATTGGCATATTTGCCCGGATCAGCTAGCCAGAAAATAGTGCTGACCAGCAGGGTGGTGCCGATGAAGCTGACCGGAATGTGCCAGGTGATGACTTTTTTGTAGATCAAGAGCAGGCCGCCGAGCAGCAGAGCGATGGAGGAAACTTCGCCGAGGCAGCCGCCCATGTTGCCGGTGAAGTAGTCGAGTAGGCCGCTGTTTGCTGTTTCCGGCAGCTTGCCGGTCAGCATAACCGCCATCTTCATTTCACCAAGCGGGGTGGCAGCGGTGACTGCGTCGATCCCAGTGGTCAGTGGTGCAGGAGCGGTCCACCTGGTCATCTGTACCGGGAAAGAGATCAAAAGCACTACCCGTGCGACCAGAGCCGGGTTGAACGGGTTGTAGCCGAGGCCGCCATAGATCATCTTGCCGATGAAAATCGCGATAGCGGAGCCGAGCAGCGCCAGCCACCAAGGGCTGGATGCTGGCAGGTTGAGTGCCAGCAGGATGCCGGTCAACGCGCCTGAGCCGTCCTTGATGGTCAACTCCTGCTTCAGCAGTTTGTTGGCCAGTGCCTCGCAGACGACGCAGCCGAGGGTGCAGATGAGCAGCACTTTAAGCGCCGGCAGACCGAAAAAATAGAGTGAAACCAAAACTGCCGGCAGCAGTGCGTAAATCACTAGGCGCATGATCCGCTCGGTGGTTTCACCGCTGTGAATATGGGGAGACGATGACAGGTAAAGTTGATTGTCCACGTCAGATTTTCCTTCTCTTGGCCAGTATGCTGCCTTTGATGTGGCGGATCGACTGCACCAGCGGCAGGGTCGCCGGGCAGATATAGGTACAGCAGCCGCACTCGATGCAGTCGAGGGCGTTGTTATTTTCTGCTTCATCGATCATATCGAGCCGTGCGTACGCTGCGATAGTGGTCGGTTGCAGGTGAATCGGGCATACGCTGACGCAGCGACCGCAGCGGATACAGGGGCCGAAGTTTTTGCGCGGCAGATCCTGTTCGCGGAAGATCAGTAGCCCGGAAGTGCCGCGGATCGCCGGAACCTGCAGGGACAACTGGGTCTGACCCATCATCGGGCCACCCATAATGATCTTGGCCGGTTCGCCGTCAAGACCCCCGCACTGGTCGAGCATGTGCTGCAGCGAGGTGCCGATGGCAATTAGCAGATTTTTCGGTTCCCGGATGCCAGGGCCGGTGACGGTGGCGACCCGTTCGACTAGCGGCCGGCCCAAACGGATGGTGTCACTAATCGCCGCGCAGGTCCCAACATTCTGCACCACGACGCCGCAGTCCATCGGCAGTCCGCCGGTCGGGACCTGTCGCCCTGTGCAGGCGTCGATCAGCTGTTTTTCCGCCCCTTGCGGATACTGGACTTTCAGCGGTTGCACCTGAATGCCATGTGGTGCGCAGTCCCGGGTGAGTTTTTCGATGGCGTCCGGCTTGTTGACCTCGATGCCGATGATTGCCGTTTCCAGGCCAAGAATCTTGCGCAGGATGTTGATCCCGTCGATAATCCGCTCCGATTCTTCGAGCATCATCCGGTGGTCAGCGGTCAGAAATGGCTCGCACTCGACGCCGTTGAGAATCAGGGTGTCGATCTTTTTCCCTTCCGGAGGAGACAGCTTGACGTGGGCCGGGAAGGTCGCTCCGCCCATGCCGACGATCCCGGCGGCGCAGATCAGCTTTTTCAGTTCATCGGCGTTCAGCTGGTCAGGGTCGTGCTGCTGAAGCGAATCTTCCCACTGGTCTTTACCATCAGGTTTGATCACCACGGCTGGCAGCGGCTTGCCCATCGGATGCAGACGCGGTTCGATAGCGACCACCATTCCGGAGGTCGAGGCGTGCACCGGCACCGAGACGAAGCCCTTGGCGGTGGCGATTACCTGCCCTTTTTTCACCTGATCGCCGACGTTGATGCAGATCTCGGCCGGGGCACCAATATGCTGGGCGGGTGGGATGACCAGTTCATCCGGCAGCGGACATCGTTCGATCGGTTTGTTAGCTGAATAATGTTTGCTATCGGGCGGGTGTAGCCCGCCGGCAAAAGTTTTCAGGTTCATGCTTGCTCAAATCCTTTCAGGCGGCATCGTTACGTGTCGGGACAAAACTGCTCCCGGCCGGATAGCCGCTGCTGAAATCTCGGATACATTTGGTCGGACATTTTGTGACAGCCAACTCGATATCTTCCAGTTCGTCCAGCTTTTCGTAGTTGGTGTGTGCGAGGAAATTTTCGATGACGAACGCGCCGGGAACAGTCTTGTTGCAGATGTGACAGCCGATGCAGCCGATCTGGCAATAACCGCGGATCAGCGCACCTTTGTCGTGACTGTTGCAGAGTACGTGGGTGGTTACCTTGCGGGGGGTCATCCTGATCACTTGACGTGGGCAGACAGCGACGCACTTTTCGCAGCCGGTGCACTTGTCGCGGTTAATCACCGCCAGGTTTTCGCTGGTCATCTCGATGGCGTCGAACGGACAGGTCCGTTCGCAGGTGCCAAGGCCAAGGCACCCTGATGGGCAGGTCTTCGGACCGTCGGCGAGTTTCTGTGCCGCGTTGCAGTCGGTCAGACCGAGATAGCGGTATTTCACTTTGGCTTTTTGGTTATCGCCCTGACAGGCGACCACGGCGACCTGTGGTTCGAAGGTGACCGCCTCGATGCCGAGTACGCTTGCGATGGCTTCGATGACTTCGGCCCCGCCAGGAGAGCATGCGGTCGGTAAGGCTTTCCCTTCAGCGACTCCTTTGGCGTAGCCGGAGCAGCCGGGATAGCCGCAGGCACCACAGTTGGCGCCGGGTAAAACCTCCAGAATGGCCAGTTCCCGGGGATCGATTTCGACAGCAAATTTTTTCGCTGCGACACCAAGGGCAGTGGCGGCAACCAGGCCTATGCCGCCGAGACTTAATATTGCTGCAAACATGTTTCGTTTATCCTTTTACCAAGCCTGCAAAGCCCATAAAAGCCAAAGAAAGCAGACCCGCCGTTACCAGCGCAATGGCGGTGCCACGGAAGCTTTTCGGTACTGGACTGAGGTCGATGCGTTCGCGCAGGCCGGCGAACAGTACCATTGCGAGGGTGAAACCGAGCCCGGCACCGAGGGCAAAAACCACCGATTCGATAAAGCTGTAGTTCTTCTGGATGTTGAGCACCGCTACACCGAGCACCGCACAGTTGGTGGTAATCAGCGGCAGAAAGATGCCTAGGGACTGGTATAGTACCGGGCTGGTTTTTTGGACCACCATTTCGACCAGCTGCACCAGTGAGGCGATCACCAGGATAAAGGCGATGGTCTGCAGGTACTCGATGCTGAAAGGAATCAATATCAGATACTGAATGAACCAGGTTACCACCGAGGCGACGGTCATAACGAAAATAACCGCCATCCCCATGCCGAGTGCCGTTTCGACTTTTTTTGAAACCCCCAAGAAGGGACAGATACCGAGAAACCTTGCCAGCACAAAGTTATTCACAAAGACCGCGCTGACCAGTATCAGTAACAGTTCAACCATAATAGACGTACTCCTCGAACGTATACAAATGGTAAGACCACTTGTTTTAGAGGAGGATGCCAAGTTTGTCAAATGTTTTATTTTTCAGAGGGATAGCTGACTCATTCAATGGTATGGAGCCTCCAGATATGGGATGACCACGTTGAAGAGAGCGGCACCATAACATAAATAGAGGTAAATATGGAAAAAGAAGGGGAATAGTATACGTCCCCAGATTGCAAGGTGAGCAAAAACTTTTTGGGATCTGAAAATTTCTTTCTGTAAGACAACAAACCCAACACGTTGTGGCCGGACTCTCAAACAGAGTTTTTCGGCAGCCATTATAAGGAAATTCAAAAAAAATTTGACATGAGAAAAACATTGGCTGGTTTTGATTGTGTATTTTTAAAGTCAGGCTTCTGAGGTGATTAGATGACCTTTCACCGCTGATAAGGACTTTGATCGCTTCTAACGAACCTGTTCGTAAAAAAGGGCCCTTAGTTGGCTGCCCTTTTTTTGTAGCTGCATGCAATCGTAAGTCATAATCGAACATTTTATCCCCTCCTCATTTGCTCTCAGCCCGAACATACAGTATTTTTAAAAGTGTTTTGTAATTACATGGCTCTTCACACGAATTTACAGGGCAAGCCATGCTTCACATTCGTAACGGTCTCGACATTCCCTTAAGCGGTTCTCCTCGGATGCAGGTTGAAGACGCACCATTGGTGCGCCATGTGGCTCTGCTCGGGCGCGATTATCTCGAGATGAGGCCGACCCTGCTGGTTTCCGAGGGGGATCAGGTTGCCTTGGGGAAGCCGCTTTTTTCGGACAAAAAAAATCCCCGGGTGCTTTACACTGCACCCGCTGCTGGACGGGTAGTGGCGATCAATCGAGGTGAGCGGCGTGTCTTTGAATCGCTGGTGATCGAGCTTTCCGGCAGTGACGAAGAGTTCTTTCCGTTTATCGATCTAGGACAATTGAAGTCCGAGCAGGTCGAAGAGCTACTATTGAAAAGTGGCCTGTGGCCCGCATTTCGTACACGGCCGTACACGAAAGTCCCAGCTCCGGAGACACGTCCAGCGGCAATCTTTGTGACCGCCATCGATACCAACCCATTGGCTGCCGATCCCCAGGTTGTGATTTCTTTACGGGCTAAGGAATTTTCCACCGGGCTCAAGGTCATCCGCCACCTAACCGACGGGAAAGTACACCTCTGTAAAGAGCCGACGGCAAAACTGCCAAGCCTTGCAGGAATCAGCGTACAGGATTTTTTCGGCCGCCATCCGGCGGGCTTGGTCGGCACCCACATTCATTATCTGGAAAAGGTCAATCAGCAACGTAGTGTCTGGCATATCGGTTATCAGGATGTGATCGCGATCGGCCATCTGTTCTTGACCGGTCGCCTATTGAGCGAGAGGATTGTAGCGCTATGTGGGCCGGGGGTGAAAAATCCGCGTTTGCTCAGAACACGGCTGGGGTCCTGCCTTTCGGAACTGACGGCCGGAGAAGTGAAGGATAAAACTGTGCGGGTGATCTCCGGGTCGGTTTTGGCCGGCTACAAAGCCGCAGGGGCAGAGGATTTTCTCGGTCGCTATCATAACCAGATTTCCGTGTTGGTCGAGGATAAGCAGCGCCAACTGCTCGGCTGGGCCATGCCCGGCAGCGACAAGTTTTCGCTGAAGCGGGTTTTTGCTTCCGCCATTTTGCCGCGTCGGCCCTTGCCATTAACCACCAATATCAACGGTAGCTTACGGGCGATGGTGCCGATCGGTGCTTATGAGAAGGTTCTTCCGCTCAATGTCAAGGCGACTTGGTTGCTGCGATCGCTGCTGACGCTCGATACCGATCTGGCACAGAAGCTTGGTTGTCTGGAGCTAGATGAAGAGGACTTGGCCCTGTGCAGCTTCGTCTGCCCGGGCAAAATCGATTATGGTAAACATTTGCGTGAAACCCTGCAGAGGATAGAGAAAGAGGGCTGATGAAAGCGTTACGCGAGTTGCTCGATAAACTTCATCCCCATTTCAAGAAGGGGGGTAAGTATGAACTCTTTTACCCCCTCTATGAGGCGGCGGACAGTTTTGTCTATACCCCTGGTGAGGTGACCAAAGGGGCCCCGCACCTTCGTGACGCCATCGACCTGAAGCGGGTCATGATAACCGTGGTGATCGCGTTGCTACCCTGCTTTTTTATGGCCATCTGGAACACCGGCTATCAGGCAAACAGTGTATTGCAGGCGACTGGTGGTAGCGTGGCGGGGTGGCGGGGTTTATTGCTGGAGCAGCTGGGATTCTCTGCGAATCCGAACAACTTTGTCGACAACCTGCTGCACGGAGCCGTCTGGTTCGTGCCGATTTATCTGGTCACCAACATCGTCGGTGGCTTGTGGGAGGCGTTGTTTAGTATCGTTCGCGGTCATGAAATTAACGAAGGCTTCCTGGTCACTGGTTCGCTGTTTCCGCTGATCTGCCCACCGACCCTGCCGCTCTGGCAGGCGGCGCTGGGGATCAGCTTCGGCGTGGTGATCGGCAAGGAGATCTTCGGGGGCACCGGAAAGAATTTTCTCAATCCGGCGCTGGCCGGGCGCGCCTTCCTGTTCTTTGCCTACCCGGCACAGATCTCAGGCAACAGTGTCTGGACAGCCGTTGACGGGTTCAGCGGTGCCACCGCCCTAAGTCGCGCATACGAGGGGGGTATGCAGTCGGTCGCCAGTACGATCAGCTGGTTTGATGCTTTCCTTGGCAGCATCCCTGGCTCGATGGGCGAGACCTCGACCTTGGGCTGCCTGATTGGGGCGGCGATTCTGATAGCTACCGGCATCGGTTCCTGGCGGATCATGCTGGCGGTGCTGCTCGGCGCCGGTGTGCTCTCGACCCTGTTCATGCTGATCGGAAGCGAGACTAACCCGATGTTCGGGCTCGCTCCGCACTGGCACTTGGTGCTCGGCGGCTTCGCTTTTGGTCTGGTGTTCATGGCCACCGATCCGGTCTCCGGGGCGATGACCGAAGAGGGACAATGGCTCTACGGGTTGTTGATCGGCGTGATGTGCATCCTGATCCGGGTGGTCAATCCGGCCTTCCCGGAGGGGATGATGCTGGCCATCCTGTTCGGCAACGTTTTTGCGCCGCTGCTCGACCAGCTGGTACTCAAGCGCCACATCAAGCGGAGGCTGAGGCATGTCGAGGGATAGTACGACAAAAGTTCTCAGCGTCGCTTTTCTGCTCTGCCTGGTCTGCTCGATCCTGGTTTCGGCGGCGGCTGTCGGGTTGAGTGACCGCCAGGAAAAGAACAAGGCCGAAGAGAAGAAGCGGAATATCCTCTTGGCAGCAGGGATTTATCAGGAGGGGGAACCGATCGCTGAGCAGTTCAGCAAAATTGAAGCGCGCATTGTTGATTTGCAGAGCGGCCGGTTTACCGATCGGTTCGATCCGGCAAATTTTGACAGCCGGATAGCTGCGCGTGACCCTCAGTTCAGTTACCAGATTCCGGAGGCCTTGGACCTGACCGGGATTAAACGCCGCTCGCAGTATATGGATGTTTATCTGGTGTTGCAGGATGGAAAGTTGCAGCAGCTGATTTTGCCAGTTTATGGCAAGGGGCTCTGGTCAACCATGTACGGTTTTATTGCGTTGGCGGCCGACTTAAACACAGTCCAAGGTTTTGCCTTTTACGAGCATGGTGAAACTCCTGGGCTAGGCGGTGAGATCGACAATCCGAACTGGAAAAAGCAGTGGCAGGGAAAGAAGATTTACGATGAGCAGGGGAAGGTGCTGATTGCGGTCATCAAAGGGACGGTCGATCGTAAAGCACCCGATGCGGCCTATCAAGCGGACGGGCTGGCAGGAGCCACCCTGACCTCGCGTGGGGTGGAGAACCTGCTTCATTACTGGCTGGGAGAAAATGGCTACCGGCTGTTTATCGAAAACCTAAAACGGGAAGAGGCAAAACTGTGAGCAATGCGAAAGATGTTCTCCTCGATCCTATTTTCAACAAGAACCCGATCGGCCTGCAGATTCTAGGCATCTGCTCGGCGTTGGCGGTGACATCCAAGCTGGAAACGGTTGTGGTCATGGCGCTGGCGGTGACGTTTGTTGTCGCCGGCTCTAATTTTTCGGTCAGCCTGATCCGCCGCCAGATTCCGAGCAGTATCCGCATTATCGTGCAGATCACCATCATTGCCACGCTGGTGATTATCGTTGACCAGTTTCTCAAGGCTTATGCATTCAGCATCAGTAAACAGCTGTCGGTGTTCGTCGGCCTGATTATCACCAACTGTATTGTGCTCGGCCGGGCTGAAGCGTTTGCCATGAAGAATCCGCCGGGAATGAGCATTCTCGACGGCATCGGCAACGGTCTTGGTTACAGTGTGGTGCTGTTTATCGTGGCGTTCTTCCGCGAGTTGCTCGGTTCCGGAAAGTTACTCGGTTTCAGCATCTTGCCGACCCTCAACGAGGGTGGATGGTATTTACCCAATGGCCTGATGTTGCTGCCGCCGAGCGCTTTTTTCATCATTGGCCTGATGATCTGGGCGCTGCGTACTTGGAAGACCGATCAGGTCGAGAAGGAGAGCTAGCGGATGCTCGAACATTACTTGAGTCTCCTGATTAAAGCGATCTTTATCGAGAACATGGCGCTCGCCTTCTTCCTGGGCATGTGCACCTTTCTGGCGGTGTCGAAGAAGGTCGACACCGCCCTTGGTCTCGGTGTTGCCGTGATCGTGGTGCAGACAATTACGGTTCCGATCAACAACCTGATATATCAGCATCTGCTTAAGGAAGGTGCGCTTGCTTGGGTCGGATTGGGGAATGTCGATCTGACCTTCATCGGGCTGATCTGCTACATCGGCGTAATCGCCGCGATGGTGCAGATTTTGGAAATGTTCCTCGATCGGCACGTGCCGAAACTGTACAATGCCCTTGGCATCTTTCTACCGCTGATCACGGTCAACTGCGCAATTCTTGGTGGCTCGTTGTTCATGGTCGAGCGGGATTACGCTTTCGGGGAAAGCATCGTTTTCGGCTTCGGCAGCGGGACGGGCTGGGCGCTTGCGCTGATGGCGCTGGCCGGAATCCGCGAAAAGATGAAGTATGCTAATGTCCCGATCGGACTGCGTGGGTTGGGGGTGACGTTTATGATTGCAGGGCTGATGGCGATGGCGTTCATGGCTTTTTCCGGTATTCAGCTGTGAGAGAGGCCGATGACTGAAATCACCCTTGGAGTTTTGATCTTTACTCTGGTCCTGATGTTGCTGGTTGGGTTGATTCTGGTCGCTCGTTCGCGGTTGATCCCGTCCGGTAATGTAACCATCAGCATCAACGACGATCCGGACAAACGGCTGGAGGTGCCGCCGGGGGACAAGCTTCTCGGTGTGCTCGGCAGTAACAATATCTTTATTCCCTCGGCCTGCGGTGGCGGAGGAACCTGCGCCCAGTGCCGGGTCAAGGTAAAGGCGGGCGGCGGGGATATCCTGCCGACCGAAACCGCGCACATCACCAAGCGGGAAGCGAAAGAAGGCTACCGGCTTTCCTGCCAGGTGAGTGTCAAGCATGATCTAGAACTGGAACTGCCGGCAGAGATCTTTTCGATCAGCAAGTGGACCTGTAAGGTCCGCTCCAATGAAAGCCGCGCCACCTTTATCAAGGAGCTGGTACTGGAATTGCCAGAAGGGGCGGATCTCGATTTTCGCGCCGGCGGCTATATCCAGATCGAAGCGCCGCCGCATGTCTCAGAGTACAAAACTATGGAGATCGCCGAACGGTTCCGTGATGACTGGGACAAGTTCGACCTCTGGCGATATTGTTCCGAGGTCAAGGAGCCGATCATGCGCGCTTACTCGATGGCTAATTACCCAGAAGAGAAGGGGATCGTAATGCTCAACGTGCGGGTCTGCCCGCCACCGCCGCAGGTGCCAGACGCACCGCCAGGGCAGATGTCCTCCTTCCTATTCAACCTGAAACCGGGGGATGAAGTCGAGGTATCTGGCCCATATGGAGAGTTTTTTGCCAAGGATACCGATGCCGAGATGGTCTTCATCGGAGGTGGGGCCGGGATGGCGCCAATGCGCTCACATATCTTCGATCAGTTAAAACGACTGAACTCGCAGCGGAAGATCAGTTTCTGGTACGGCGCACGCAGTCTGCGAGAAGCATTCTACGTTGAGGAGTTCGACGAATTGGCCAAGAAGCACGACAACTTTGAGTGGCACTTGGTGCTCTCTGAGCCGCTGCCGGAAGACAACTGGAGTGGCGCCATTGGTTTCGTTCACCAATACCTGCATGATAACTACTTGGCCGATCACTCGGCCCCGGAAGACTGCGAGTTCTACATGTGCGGGCCGCCGATGATGAACAAGGCGGCCGGCGAAATGCTCTACAACCTGGGGGTTGAGCCGGAGAATATCCTGTTCGATGATTTTGGGATCTAGGGGTTACCGATGCGCTTTGAACAGACGCGAAACATTTTGCAGAGACTGGCCCCCGAGTATCATCGGCAGGTCAGTAAATATTACCAGCAGCTTGCTGCCGGCGAGGTTTCGCCGCGGGTGCGCTTGATGCTCGACTATCTGATCGATCATGAGCAGCAACGCGCCTTGGCCCTTGGAGAGTTCTGTAACGATACCCCGTATCAGGTGCTTGAGCACTGGCTCAAGGGACTGGAGGCCAATTTTCCGGTAGTGCAGGCTGAACTGCTTGAGGCGGGCGCGGCGACCGACCTCGATCTGTTGATCAAGGCGGCGGTCGGGTTCAAGCGCCCCCTGATCGAGTATTTTTCCCACGCCTGTGAGCACTGCAGCGACGAGCAGACCAGCTATCTGTTCGACAAGCTCAAGCTGCAGGAGGAGAAGGCGATGAAGCGGATGATCCGCCATGCACAAGGATTGGCTGATTTATAGATATGCTCAGACTTTTGTTGTTTGCCGCTGTGCTGCTGTGCGCATGTTCGCAGCAGCCGGAAACCGTCCAGTTGCACGGTGCAACCATGGGGACCACTTGGTCGGTCAGCCTGCACTCCCTGCCGGATGGCATCAAGTTTGCTGAATTGAAACAGCAGGTGCAGCAGCGCCTCGACCGGGTCAACGAACTGATGTCGACCTATGACCCGGCTTCGGAAATCTCCCGCTTCAACCGATCCACTTCACTCGACTGGTTCCCTCTCTCGACGGAAACCGCCGAGGTGATCGCACTATCGCTGGAGATCAGCGCGTTGACCGATGGTGCCTTCGATATCAGCGTCGGCCCGCTGGTCGAACTCTGGGGGTTTGGTGCCAGCGAGCGAGACAAGCAGTTGCCGACAGATGAGCAGGTTCTGAAAGTTCTCGATGGCGTCGGTTATCGGAAACTGGAATTACGGCGCCAGCCTGCTGCTATCCGCAAAAAGCACCCGCAGGTGCAGCTCGACCTGTCGGCGGTCGCCAAGGGGTTTGCCGTTGACTTGTTGGCCGAGCTGTTAAAACAGCGGGGGGTGAAAAATTTTCTGGTCGAGGTTGGTGGTGAACTGCAGGTTGCCGGAAGGCGATACGACGGCACCCCTTGGCGGATTGCCATCGAAAAACCTCGAGAGGGGGTGCGGGAGGTCGAGCAGGTTTTTCCGTTGACGAACACCGCCTTGGCCACGTCCGGCAACTACCGCAACTTTTATGTTGAAGATGGTCAGCGCTACGTGCACACCATTGACCCGATCAGTGGCAAGCCGATCCGGCACAAGCTGGCTTCGGCCACCGTGCTCGATCCCCACTGTGCGAGGGCAGACGCCTTGGCCACGGCGATGATGGTGCTGGGAGAAGAGCGGGCGCGACGGCTTGTGGAGCAGGAAGGGATCGCCGCCTATTTTCTGATTCACGAGCAGAATACGCTGCAAGAATACCGCAGTCAGGCGCTTAATGCTTTTCTCGCCAAGGAACGGCCATGAAACTGTTCGCGCTCGTACTGATTCTGTTTCTGCTTGCTTTTGCCTGTCTGGCGATCGGTCTAATCGTCCGTAAGAAAGGTTTGCGCAGCGGTTGCGGGCATGCACCCTCGGCTGATCATGAGTGCCGCTGCGAGGTGGAACTGGATGCCAGTATGACAGGTGATTGTCGCAAGCAAAAACGCTGACGGAGAGGGCAGCTGATGTGGCTGCCCTCTCCGATTTGCTGGTTGCCGGTCAGGGAAGAACCTTCTTCCACAGTTGGATGGAGACCTTCTCGAACAGGCCCGCCTTGGCGTAGGGGTCATTAGCGGCGAACGCTTCCGCTTCGCTGAGGGTCTCCAAATCGAGGATTACCACCGAGCCGTTCATGTTTTCCTGGGAGTCGAGGGTCGGACCGGCGGCGAACAGCTTGTCGCCGAAGCTCTTCAGGTAGTCAACGTGGGCCGGGCGGTTGTCCATTCGCACCTGCAGGTGATCGGTCTTGTCGAAACAATGAATGACGTAGAGCATCTTTTTCTCCTTTTTTCAGTGGTCAATTACAAGTCGTAGTTTTTCTTCTTTTCCCAGAGGATTTTAGACTCTTCCAACCGCTTGCTCGAAAAGCTTTGCCAGCTGCGGGTAGAGGTCGATCTGCTCAAGCGCTGTTTTCAGTCTCTCCGGCTCGGCCAGAAAATCACGGATAAAAACGATTTCCGAGGCTTTCAAATATTTTGAAACGGTTCCTGGATGCTGTCTCCGAACAGTTTCTCCACCACTTCCGGAGCATTTAGCTCGGCGGAGAATTTCCGGCTCTGCTTGGCACGTTTCAGCAGTTTGTCGGTGTAGTAGCTGATGTTGAAATCAACGCCGATGATGTAGCCGTTATGCCCGGGTAGGATCTGTTTGTCGCGCAGGGTGGCCAGCTTTAAGATGGTATCGCAATAGGCCGCGTAGTTATGGAAACGCTTTCCGGTTTTCAGATCGATGTCGAGCATCGGCGACTGGAAGATCTCCCGCAGCATGGTGTCGCCGGTGGCCGCCCAGTTGGAACCGACATAAACCAGATCGCTCTGCGAGTGGCCGGGGCAGGCAAGTATTTCGATACCGAGTTCGGGGGGCAGTTCCTGCTCGGCGATTTTGAACTGCTGTGGGAACTCGGGGAACACCAAATCGCTGTCCATCTCACAGCGGAATGCTTCGGCAAATGCAGCGCTGAAGCCTATCTCTTGCCGGATTGCGGTTAGGCCGTCAAGCCGTTTACTGTGATTGGCGATCTTCAGGCTGTCACGATAAGGCAGGTAGATGGTGCAGTCGTATTCCCGTTCCAGCCAGGCGGCCAAGCCGTAGTGATCGATATGGCAATGCGTAATCAGCACATGCTGCAGGCGTTGCAGGTCGAAGTGCTGTTGCAGATATTTTTTCCCTTCCTCCATTGGCGGCCCGGTGTCGATAAGAAGCAATTCGCCGTTGATTTCGGCGCTGTAGCAGTGGACTGGACCGACCGGATATGGTGTTGGCAGGGTGTGCTGTAGCGGCTGCATGATTTGTCTCGTTATGTAAAAAGGGGACAGAAAGGATTCTGTCCCCTTTTGGCTGAGAAATCAAGCCAGCGAAAATTCAAAACTTGTAGGTCAGCTGAATGCTGGCGATGTCGACCGAGTTTTCAAATTCACCGACCACTGTGCCACGGCTTTCGTCCTCGGTTCCGGGGACGGCTGATTTTTCCATCTTGGCGTCATCGACGAACAGATGAGTATAGGCGAAATCCAGACCCAGGTTATCCAAAACCTGGTAGCCACAGCCGAGCGCTACCCAGAGGCGATCGTTGCCAGGAATCCGCGGGGTGCGATATCCATCGGAGATCGGGGTTTCGTCGTAGGCAATGCCGGTTCTCAGCAAAAGTTTGTCGTTGATTTTGTAGGTGGCACCGACAGAGTAACGCCATGTGTCATCCCAGTTCTCTGTAGTGGTGGAGTTGCTTTGCCCAGCGATGCCGAAAAAGCCTTCAAAGTTGATAGTCAGCTTGTCGAACGAGCTCCATTGTGTCCAGGAGATGTCGCCCATTAGGGCCAGTTTGTCGTTGACCCGGTGGAACAGACTGAGCGAGGCGGAGGCCGGGAGGGTGATGCTGCCGTTGATGTTTTGCTCTGCGAACAGGACTCCTATAGGGGCCAGTGCGGCTGGCACTGTTGTCTTGACTTCCCCTTCCAGCTTGTGCTTGATCTGCGAGCGGTAGGCCAGTCCGAGCCGGGTGCTTTCGGAAAACTGGTAGAGCAGGCCTAGATTGTAGCCGTAGTTCAGGGCATCTGCAGAGTTTTCCGCTAAAACATCATATTCCGGGTTACTGATACCGGCCGCGCCAAGGCCGAGGGCGTCGGGACCTCCCAGTGCTGCAGGCAGGTTCATGTTGACCAGCCCGCCATCGGCCATGCTCGACAGGGTAGCGTCGATATATTGAATATTGATCCCTGCTCCTACCGTCAGTTTTTCGGTTGCCTGATAAGCGAACGCCGGGTTGATGTTGACGGTCTTTAGATCCGATTCGACCGCGTGGTAGCGACCGACCCAGTCTTTATCGTATTTAGTCGATAACCCGAAAGGAGCATTGATGCCGATGCCGAGAGCCAGCTTCTCAGTCATTTTCTGACTGTAATAGAGGTTGGGGACGACGCCGGCTTTACCGGCGTTGCCACTGTTGTTTGTCCCCAGAGAACCACCAAGTACGTTGGTTGCTATTTTCGCAGTGAACTTGGTTGAGGGGACTATGACATGGGCACCGGCGATGACCTGCTTCCCTTCCAGCAGGATCATCCCAGCAGGGTTGAAGAAGATCGTTGAGGCATCTTCTGCGTTTGCGGCACCACCGGCAAAGGCATTGCCAAGGCCGGAAACCGATTGCTCAATCAGGGCAAAGCCCGAGGCGAAGACGGTTGAACTGGCTGCCAGCAGCAGGGTCAAGCCAGCGAGAATCGTGGAAATTTTTTCCCACATAAGGGTCTCCTTTCATGACAAAACAGCCCAAACGACCATCTTAGTGTATGGTTTACGGTTTGCAGCACTATATGCGGATTGGGCTGTTTGGTGCAATAGAACAGTATTATTCTTCTCCCGAAATGAAATTTTGCGCGTATTTTCCTAGCGTCGTTTCGGCTGTTTGCTTGACAGGAATGGGTGCCTGTGATAACGAAAGCGGTCTATTTACAGAGCTTTTTCCCGCAATCTTCTTTACAAAAATTCGTTCCTCTTTTTTAGGGAGTCACATGATGAATCATCAGCAATCTGAAGCCTTGTTCTCAGCCGCTAAAACATTCATTCCCGGTGGTGTCAACAGCCCGGTTCGGGCATTTAAATCGGTCGGTTGCAACCCGATTTTTATTGAAAAGGCAGCCGGCAGCAAAATCTATGATGCAGATGGCAACGAATATATCGATTATGTCGGTTCCTGGGGGCCGATGATTCTTGGTCACTGTCACCCGAAGGTAGTCGAGGCGATTCAGAAGACCGCTGCTAGCGGTGCCTCTTTTGGTGCTCCGACGGCTCGCGAGACACAGCTGGCGGAGATGGTTTGTGAAGCCTATCCGAATATCGAGAAGGTTCGTATGGTCTCTTCCGGGACCGAGGCGACGATGAGCGCGATCCGCTTGGCGCGCGGGTATACCGGGCGTGACAAGATTCTCAAGTTTGACGGCTGCTACCATGGCCATGCCGACTCCCTGCTGGTTAAGGCGGGCAGCGGTTTGGCCACCTTCGGAGTGCCGACCTCTCCGGGCGTACCGACCGATTTTGCCAAGTACACTCTGACCGCGACCTACAACGATCTGGACGAAGTGAAACAGATGGTGGCTGCCAACAATAAAGAGATTGCCTGTATCATCCTCGAGCCGATCGCCGGCAACATGGGCTGTGTGCCGCCGGCACCAGGTTTCCTCGAAGGACTGCGCGCACTTTGTGATGCCGAAGGGATCGTGCTGATCATCGATGAAGTCATGACCGGTTTTCGTGTTGCCTACGGTGGCGCACAGGAGCGCTTCAACGTGCGTGGCGACCTGGTTTGCCTCGGTAAGATCATCGGTGGTGGTTTGCCGGTCGGCGCGTTTGGCGGCAAAAAGGAGATCATGGATTCGCTGTCGCCGGAAGGTGGAGTCTACCAGGCTGGCACCCTGTCGGGAAACCCTCTGGCGATGAGTGCTGGGATTGCCACGTTGCGCCTTCTGAAGGAAGAGGGCTTCTATCAGCAGATCGAAGAGAAGAGCGCCTATCTGGAAAAAGGGTTGCAGCAAGTGACCGGTAACAGCACTATCGCTACTTGCTGGCAGCGGGTTGGAGGCATGTTCTGCACTTATTTCCAGGGTGGTCCGGTTAATTCCTTCGCCGATGCGGTCAAAAGCGATACCGAAACCTTTGGCAGGTTTTTCCGTAACATGCTTGATTTCGGTATCAATCTGGCTCCTTCGCAATTCGAGGCCGGGTTTATGAGTGTTGCCCACTCAAAAGAAGACCTGGACAAGACCATTGCGGCTGCCGAAAAATCGTTTGCTGCGCTGTAAAACTCTTTTGCGTGAAACGGGGGTAACCCCGATCAAATGCAGTTATTAAGCGGTTGACTTCATGGGGTTGCTGTGGTATTTAAGGTCCGCTTTTCACCGCAGCATTGTATGCTGTATACAAAAGACTGATGGCCGAAACTAAAGAAAATAGACGCGAATTATTTAAATCGATTGGTTTTCTGTCGGGCGTCGGAATCTCCATGGTCGCAGCCACCTTTATCGGCTTCGGCATGGGGCATTATCTCGACCGGTGGCTCGATACCAAGCCGTGGTTGACGATGGTTTTTCTTGTTCTTGGCATCATTGCCGGGTTTCGGAATGTTTATATTCTGACCGCCCGCGAGTTGAGACGCCAGAAACGGGAAGAGCAGCAGTTGGAAAAGGATCGTGACGCAGAAGGATGATCAGCTGCTGGCGGTAATAGCCCGGCGTAATTGGATAATACTGATCGTTTTGGTTCTGCTCAGCCTGCTCTGGCAATCACCCCCGATAACCTACGGTGTTCTGGCCGGCGGTGTGCTGGTGATAATCAATTATCGCTGGCTCGGCCGCTCGCTGCTGAGGGTGATCGACGATCCGCAACTGCATTCGGCAAAAGGCTTCAAGCGCAACTATTTTTTCCGCTTGGTCTTTATTGCATGTGCCATTTATCTGCTGCTGGTAAGAGGCGGCGTGCATCCGCTGGCATTGATTGTCGGTCTGTCGGTGGTGGTTTTGAACTTGATGATCACAACGCTTAAACGGCTTTATTAAGTTCACAATAGATAGGAGAGCAAAAGCATGACTCATCCGTTTTTATTCCTGCAGTGGCTCGAACAGCAGCTGCATCTGCACATCGGCGAGCACGTGACCTACTCTTGGCTGGTGATGATTATTCTGATTGTCGTCGCCTTTCTGGCCACTCGAGCGATTTCGATTGTCCCGACCGGTCTGCAGAACCTGATGGAGACAGTCGTCACCGGGATCGAGGGGCTGCTAGAAGAAACCATGGGTGAAGAGGGGAAGGATTACTTCCCGTTGATCGCCACCTTCGCGCTGTTTATTCTGGTTTCCAACCTGATTGCGCTGATCCCCGGTTTCTACCCGCCAACTGCCAATCTGAACACCAACGCCGCGCTGGCGCTGACGGTTTTTGTGATGACGCACGTGGTTGGCTTTAAAAAGCATGGTGCTCACTATCTCAAGCATTTTATGGGACCGATCTGGTGGCTGGCGCCGCTGATCTTCGTCATTGAGATCATTGGTCACTTGGCTCGCCCGCTTTCACTCACTCTGCGTCTTTTCGGTAACATGTGGGGGCATGAGATCGTGCTGATGATCTTCCTGATGCTTGTGCCGCTGTTCCTGCCGATCCCGATGATGCTGATGGGTGTGCTGGTCGCTTTCATCCAGACCTTCGTGTTTACCCTGCTAGCGATGATCTACATCGCCGGGGCTCTGGAAGAAGCTCACTAATAGATTCAGCCTGCTGACAGGCTGTTAAGATTATTTTTCGCAGGTGCGAAATAAGGTCCTATATAAAATAGGAACAATCAAACAAAAGAAAAAAGGAGAATGAAAATGGAATTTTTCGCTTGGTGTATGATGGCTGCTGGTCTCGGTATGGGTCTCGGTTCTTTCGGTACCGGTATCGGTCAGGGTCTGGCTATCAAATCCGCTTGTGAAGGCGTTGCTCGTAACCCGGGTGCTTCCGGTAAAATCCTGACCACCATGATGATCGGCCTGGCGATGATCGAGTCCCTGGCAATCTACGTTTTCGTTGTAGCCATGATTATCCTCTTCGCTAACCCGTTTACCGAAGAAGTTATCAAGCTGCTGGCTAAGTAATTTGGCGCATCAGTTTGTTTGAAAGAGGCGAACCTAGACGGGTTCGCCTCTTTTTTTATGTTTGTTAATTGCCCCCTACAGGAAGCGGGCTCTTAGCCCTAAATCCCCAATAAACAGAGGAATTCAGTCTTTTTTTGTTGCGACAAAACTCGATTCTGTGTATTCTTCGCGGCGACGTTTTGTCCGCTAATTTGCGCTGAATTTACATAATTCAATATACAAAAGGACAGATGTTGTGTCGCCGGTCGACGTCGGTCGGCGTGGAATGTAGTGATCGGTACCTGGGTTACGAAAGAGGTTTTTGTTAAGGCTTTTACTGTTCCCTATTTGTCGCCACCTTAGCAAGATTTTCCCGGTTCAGATCCCAAATTTCAGAATATATTGGTTTCGCGGCGGAAAGGTATTTCCGCCTATTTTGCGATTGCGAAGATAATTGCACATATGCCCCATTGGTAAGGAGCTGCTCACTCCTTGCCGACGGTTACCTGCCATGCCGTTTAGGGGGCAATGTTTTTCTTAAGGACTCTAAAAAGGAGAATTTTGATGAGAACGACCCGGTTGCTATTTGTTGTAGCCCTGTTGTTTCTGGGGCTAGGTTCTCAGGCGCTTGCTGAGAACCTGATCGCTTCACCAGAAACTTGTCTAGAGTGCCATGAAGATGTCATCTCTGCGGATGAGTTTGCGGCATCCGTTCATGGTCCCAACGGCTGTGTTGCCTGCCACATCGAGCTGACTGCTCTTGACCTGCATATGGAAGGCGAACTGATGCCTGCGCCGGTCAAGTGTGTTCGCTGCCATAAGAAAGAGACCGCTGAACATTATGCCAGTGTACACAAGCTGAACGAAATCGAGTGTGCTTCCTGTCACTCTGAAATCCACAGCCAGCAGCCTTGGAAAGGGGATAAGCGGATTGCATCCGCAAAATGTTCCGAGTGTCATGATGATGCTTATGAGCAGTACCAAGGGTCAGTTCACGGTAAAGCAGTCGAGGCTGGAAGTATGGACTCGGCCGCCTGCATTGACTGCCATAATCTGCATGACATTAAAGAAATCGGTGACCCCAATGATCGTGAAACCCGTGCCTTCCATACCGACGTCTGCCTGAAGTGTCATGCCGACGAAGAGTTGATGGAGAAGAGCGGCGTTACCCATATGGCTGTTGAGACTTACCTCAACAGTTATCATGGCAAGAACTTTGAACTCGGCTATCCGGAACTGGTTGCCGGTTGTGCCGACTGTCATACCTCACACTCGATTCTGCCGCATGATGATCCGAAATCGAGCCTGAATCCAGAGAACCTGATTGCGCGTTGTGGACAGTGTCACGAAAACTCCTCGGCCCAATTCGTCAAGTTTTACTCTCACGGCAACATGCACGATAATGAGAAATACCCGATACTCTACTACACCTACGTTGCCATGACTGGTCTGCTGCTCGGCACATTTGCCGTGTTCTGGATCCATACGCTGCTCTGGCTGTTCCGTGGTTTCGTTGAAAACCGTGAGAAAAAGCGCGCGCTGATCGCTGGTCACCATCATGTGATTCCGGATGCCCACAAGATTTATCGTCGCTTTAGTAGGGTGCATATCTTCCTGCATCTGCTGGTGATCACCAGCTTCCTGCTCCTGTCGCTGACCGGTATCCCGCTCAAGTTTGCTGTGCAGCCATGGGCTCATGCGATGATGGACTTCTACGGTGGCGCTAGTGTCGCTGCTGCATTGCACCGCGTCGGCGCAATGATCACCGGTGTCTACTTCGGTTGTGCGCTGTTTATGAGTGCCAAGTTCCTGTTCAAAGACCTGCAGTCACCGGCTGATTTTGTGCGGCGCCTGTTCGGCCCGGAATCGCTCTGCCCGAACCTGCGCGACATTCAAGACGTCACCAACATGGTTCGTTGGTTCCTGTTCCTCGGTCCGAAGCCGACCTTCGAGCGCTGGACCTACTGGGAGAAATTCGACTTTATCGCCGTCTTCTGGGGTATGTTTGCCATCGGTGGTTCCGGCCTGATGCTCTGGTTCCCGGAGTTCTTCGGCTCCTTCCTGCCGGGCTGGGTTTTCAACGTAGCGACCATCATCCACTCTGATGAGGCGTTGCTGGCGACCGGCTTCATCTTTACCGTCCACTTCTTCAACACCCACGGGCGGCCGGAGAAGTTCCCGATGGACTTTGTCATCTTCAACGGTGAGTTGCCGAAAGAGGAATTCATCGAGGAGCGTGGTGATCAGTGGAAGCGTTACGAAGAAGCAGGTGTTCTTGAAGACTACGTCAAAGAGAAGCCGAGCGGCATCCCTTACGACTTTTTTATCAAGGGCTTTGGCTTCCTGGCAGTGTTTACCGGTTGTGCGCTGCTGTTCCTGATGATCTATGCGTTCGTCACCAGCGGATTCCACTAGTCTCCGTTTGATTGACTGTCCGAAAGGGGCTGCTTGATCGGCAGCCCCTTTCTTTTTAGGATCTGGACATGAAGGACAAAGACTTGCTGTTATCGATTATTGCCATTGTCGTTTACATCTTGGGCGGGATTGGCACATTCGCGGGGATCGGCCTGATCCTGCTGATGAAGGGGCAGGACCTTTGGGGGCTGGGAGAGGGGCACACCGTCGGTTATCTGCTTGTCTGCGTTGGCTTGATCTTTTCGATTCTCGGTGTTTTAATTATGCGTATATTGCGTAATAGAATTTGATTTCTTGCGATCCTCCCTTTAGAATTTCCTTACCCTTTATTTAACTTCTTGTAATATAAGCTATTTTATTTGTGTCAGATGTGTTCTTTTTTTGTTGTCCAAAAATAGAACAATGGTTTACTATGCGGAGGATTAAGTGTTGACAGTAATTTACTGTGGTGCTAGGTTTGCGCCTCCGGTTTTTCCCGACCAATTTACTTTGATTACCCTCATTGGCAATTTCTAGCTTTATTTGACGCAGTGGTTACATTAATAATCTAGCAAGGAGTAAAAAATTCATGGCGACTTCACTGTCCGATATCCCCAAGGCGTTTCTCAAGGGCATTGCTCACAGCAGAGTTTCCCTGCTCGGGGCAATGGTTGTCACTGTTTCATTCCCGTTCCTGATTGGCGCCATCCTTTACGACATGTTTTTGCATATTCCCAACCCCTACTTTGCCGGGTTTATCTACATGATCCTTGGCCCCAGTTTTATAGGTGGGTTGGTGTTGATCTTTGTCGGTTTGTTTTTTGCCAAAGGGCAGGAGGAGGTGCGGCTTTTTACCTTGGCCTATTTCCGAGATAAACTGGCCGATCAGACCGGTTATGAAAAGATCCGCAAGCTTGTCTTTGTTGGTGTCTTTCTGACTTGTATCAACTTGTTCGTTGTCGGTGTGCTGGCCTACAGCGGCTATCACTATATGGAGTCCAATTCGTTCTGTGGCCAGGTCTGCCATGTGCCGATGACCCCTGAGTTTACCGCTTATCAGAACTCGTCCCATTCACGTGTGCACTGTGTCGAGTGTCACATTGGCTCCGGTGCTTCCTGGTTTGTCAAGTCGAAGATTTCGGGTGCTCGTCAGCTCTATGCGGTGCTCGCAGATACCTTCTCCCGGCCGATCGAAACCCCGGTTCGTGGACTGCGCCCGGCGCGGGACACCTGTGAGGAGTGTCACCGCCCCGAGAAGTTCCTTGGTGACAAACTGGTGATCAAGGACAAATTTCTGGATGATGAGAACAGTACCCATGTTAAAACCGTGCTGCTGATGAAAATAGGTAGCGCCGGTGATCGGGCGGCTAACTCGCACGGGATTCATTGGCATGTCGCCCCGGAAAACAGAATAACCTACAAGGCGGCAGATTGGGAGCGGACCATAATCCCCGAAGTGGCCTTGACGGTGGATGATGGCAAGGAAGTGGTTTACCGCTCGGCAGAGGCAGATGAGCAGTTGGCGGAGGCAGAAGAACTGCAGGTGCGGGAAATGGATTGTATGGACTGTCACAACCGCCCGAGTCATGTTTATCTGCCGCCGGACAAGGCGATTGATGCCAAGCTGTTGATCAATGAGATCCCTAAGGACCTGCCGTATATCAAACGGCAGGCGATGGCTGTTGCTACCGAGACTGAATATGCGACACAAGATGAGGCACGGACCGCAATAGCGAGTGGGCTGGTCGAGTTTTATAAGCAAAATTATCCCGACATCTATGCGGGTGAGCGGGAGAAAGTTGATCGTGCCGTGGCCGGAGTGCAGGAGGCCTATGTGCAGAATGTTTTCCCTGAAATGGGTATTCAATGGAATACCTACATCAGCCATCTAGGACACGCAAACGAAATGGGCTGTTTCCGCTGCCACAATGAAGAGCATGAGGCAGAAAATGGTGAAGTAATCTCGATGGATTGCGATACCTGTCATACTATCCTCGCTGAAGAGGAGGATGATCCGGAAATCCTCGAAACTCTACTCGGCGGCCACTAATAGTCACTTTCATATCGTTTTTTATTCAGAGCCCCGTGCCGATCTGGCACGGGGCTTTTTTTATTTGATGTTCTTCAAAAAGGATTTACGTCGATAGTGGGACTCTGGGAGGTTTTTTTTCCGGTTGCCAGCGAGACAGGATGAATGATTCCAATGCCGCAGCAATGCCGAAAGTGAAAATACTGGCGACCAGCCAGATTCCTTTGCTGTGAAACAGGTCAAACAGGATCACTTTCCCGCAACTAATAAATAGCAGGAGAATTGTGATATTTCGCAATTCCTGATTGTTATGGCGTGCCGCGTGCAGGATCATGAGGATTGCGGTGAGGTTTATAATTAAGCTCTGCAGAGCGATAAAGGCACTGGGGGATTGTTCCGGGCTCACAAATACAGATGTAGTACAGAGGGCCACTATGTAGGCCATGCCCAGACTGCTAATTAAAATAAAGACGCTGGTGACATCATTCTTGTCAACCTGTGAATAGAAGTGAGACTGGGGGGGGGGCTTGTGTTGTCTGCAAAAGCGGTATTGAGCTAGAGAAAACAGGCTGCAGAGGCCAGCCGCCAGGATAGTTGTCGCAGGAGCCTCGGGGATGCCGTTGTTGAGCACGTCTATGCTGAGCATCAGGACGGTATAGACTTGCAACAGGGTCGCGGTGACCCTCATGCCACCGCTCATCCAAGGCCGCGATAAGGTACAGATTAGGAGTGCCAAGCCGGCGAGAAGAGGTAGCGGTGCGAGTATGCCACCTAGGAGCGCTGGTAAGGCCAGACACGCGAGGATTGTTCCGCCGGCGACAAAGGTGTTGGTGCCGGGGGCGTTCCTTTTTTGTCTGGTTGAAAGCCAGTAGGCGAGGGCGAAGTGGACAATCGCCGCTGCCGCCGCCGGAGCTCCAAATGCGACTGGATTTTTCATGGCGTAAATTCCTGCAACGTAACACCAGCCGGCGTTTAGGGCGGGCAGGCTAAAGTCGAATTTAGAAATTTTCTCCTCACCGCTGCGAATAATGCCAAACAGCGCTATCATCATAAAGGTAAGGCCGATCAGGGTGACGATGGGAATAAACCAGTCTGCAGCGAGAAAATCTTTATTCTCAGCCTGCTGGAAAAACTTGCCACTCACCTTAAGGCCCCAGATCTGGAGCATGAAGTGGGTAGTAAAGAGCAGAAACCAGCGCAGCCAAGAACAGCGCTTCAGGCGGGTGGCGAAATAGCCGAGGATGTTGGCTGTCCAGAGAAGTAGCCCGAGAAATGGGAAGAAAGGATTTGGATAATCAATAGAAACACCGGCGATACACATCCCGAGGGTGCCAATAATGATCGGCAGTGCAACCCGGTTGGCGTAGCTGATTAATGCCAGGCCAATTCCGGTTCCGGCCAACATGGTATAGACCGCGACCATTGGGATAGATTCAAATCGGGTGTAGGTTTCGACGAGGATGGTGAACATAAGCAGTGCACCCGTAGTGCTGAACAGGGGGGCGAGAGCACTGTCGCGGCGGTAAAAGAAATGGCTGCTGATAATAAGTCCAGCGGCGTAGCCGATGCCGAGGAGGGTGCCGATCTGTAGGTTAAGCAATCCATTGTCGGTCAATGCCCGCAGCCCAAGGGCGGCTACCAGTAGAAAGCAGAGGATTGAGAGGAACTGAAGCATTGAACTGCTGCTGCTCAGCAGTTGTGCTTCGTCTGGAGGTTTGACTTCTGGTGCTTTTGGTGAGGGAGGTTTACTGATTATGCTGTGGCTGGCGGTTTTCTCCAGCTCGTTGACCCGCTGGTCAAGCTGCCTCACAAGCGCGGTTAACTCGCGCACCTGTTGCTCAAGGGGGGAATGCATGTTGGTCATATCCACGCCTCCGGAGACAAGGTATAAAACACTATTCTATAACTACAAATTGTTTAGTGCAACAGTAAAGTTTAATTGTTTTTACTCAATTTTTTCCATTTATTACTTCTTGTTGATGGTGACAATGGTGTTTGCGATCTGAAAAATTATTGACAATAATTGTAGGGATAAAGAATACTGTGGAAACAATGTTTTGCAAAATTAGGGGAGGTGTCTGTGAAGCGACATGTGTGGCGACCGCTCTACGTAGTTATCGGGCTCGTTGCGTTTATCCTGGTTTTTAGGTTTTTCTACGTCCCAACGGATTTCGGTGTGCAGGAGCGAGGCTACACCTTCGGTTACCACCGCCTGCAGAACGAACAGGAGTGGAAGGACTATCCCGCCAAGTTCAAGGGCTCGGCCTACTGCGCGGAATGCCATGACGAGAATGCGACGAGCATTGCCGAATCGGGGCATGGCATCATTCCCTGCGAGGATTGCCATGGTGCTGCATTCAACCATCCAGAGGATCCGGAAACGCTGAGTATCGATCGGGGCCGTGACCTCTGCCTGCGTTGCCATTCGCAGCTGTTGATGCCGTCCAGTCAGCGGAATGATCTGCCCGGTATTGATCCCACCGGTCACAACGCCGGGATCGAGTGTGCCGACTGTCACAATCCACACAACCCGAGCCTGGAGGACATGTGATGATGAAGAGACGTGAGTTTTTAAAGAGTGCCGCGGTCTTCGTCTCCGGGGCTGCAGTGTCCCTTTCGGCACTTGAACTGCTCGACCCGCACGAGGTGCTGGCGCAGAACCCTGAACTGCGCTGGGGGTTCCTGGTCAATACCTACAACTGTGTCGGTTGCGGGATGTGCGTCAAGGCGTGCAAAATTGAGAACGATATCCCGCTCGAAGCCAACGTCACCCGGACCTGGGTCGAGCGTTACGTGATCACCAAGCAAGGCGAAACCTACAGTGACTGCCCGAAGGGGGCGCTGAATGGATTCACCAGCAAGCAGATCGACCAGAACGAATCGGGGATGAAGAAGATCGCCGACGCAGATATCTCTGAGGCTTTCTTCGTTCCCAAGCTCTGCAACCAATGCTCGAATCCGGCCTGTGTGCAGGTCTGCCCGGTCGGCGCCACCTACTCTACCGCCGACGGGGTGGTGTTGGTCGACCGCAAATGGTGTATCGGCTGCGGTTACTGCATCATGGGCTGCCCCTACGGGGTACGTTTTTTCCACCCGGTGGAGCACACCGCCGACAAATGCACCTTCTGCTACCACCGTATCTCCAACGGGGGCAACACCGCCTGCGCCCAAGCCTGCCCGTTCGGTGCCCGGCAGATCGGCAACCTCAAGGACCCGAACGACCCGGTAACCAAGGCGGTTCTGACTGAACGGGTCGGTATTCTGCGTGAGGAGTTCGGGACCAATCCGAATGTCTATTACATCGGTCTGAGCAAGGAGGTGCGCTAACTATGATTGAACAGGTTGCCCAAATGCTGGTTCATGGCGAGGCCTGGACGCTCAAGGACCTCTTCGTGTTGCCCAACGAATATGTCTACTGGTCGATCCAGATCGTTCTCTACCCCTATATGACCGGTCTGGTGGCCGGGGCTTTCGTGCTCTCCTCGTTGTATCATGTTTTCGGCGTGGAGAAGCTTAAGGAGATCGCGCGCTTTGCGCTGGTTTTCTCTTTCGCTCTGTTGCCGGTGGCGATGCTGCCGTTGCTGCTGCACCTGCAGCAGCCGCTGCGCGGCATCAACGTAATGATGACCCCGCACTTCACCTCGGCGATCTCGGCCTTCGGTATCGTCTTTATGACCTATGCCTGTATCGTCGGGGCAGAAATCTGGTTCGTTTACCGGAAGTTCTTCGTCGAGTCGCTGCAGCGACTGGAGGGCAAGCCCGATCGCTCGACGGCAGAGGGACTGTTGCTGGTGATTTACCGGCTACTCTCCCTCGGCGCACGGGATCTTGGCGGCGAAGCGCTGGAAGCGGACCACAAGGCGGTCAAAATCCTCGCCGGGCTGGGGATTCCGGTCGCCTGCTTCTTGCACGGCTATGCCGGTTTTATTTTCGGCTCGGTCAAGGCCAATGCCCTGTGGATGACCCCGCTGATGCCGGTTATCTTTATCTGCTCGGCGGTGGTGTCGGGGATCGCGCTCTGTCTCGTCAGCTACTATGTCTTTATGGAGTTACGCAAATGGGCCGCTAAGCGCGGCAAAAACTTCTTCCTTCCCGATGCCGTGGTACATGGGCGGGCCGCTGTTGACTACGAGCATTTGCGCAGTGTCCAGAACCACGAAGTCAAAATGACCTCCAAGTATCTGCTGATTTTCATGCTCCTGGCGATCACTTTGGAGTTGCTTGACATGATCTTTCGCGGCTATACAGCGGTTAGGTCTTGGGATGCGCTCCGGCAGGTCATTTACGAACATGATTTCGTCAAGATCTTTATCATGCAGTATGGCATCGGCAATGCGCTGCCGTTCCTGCTGTTGCTGATCCCCCGGATTACGGCGCGCCGCGCCGCGCTGGCCTCGGTGCTGGTCCTGTTCGGCGTGCTGATGATGCGTTGGAATGTCGTCATCGGCGGGCAGGCTTTTTCGCTAACCTTCAAAGGGTTTATGCACTATCATCTGCCTATTATCCCCTACGATATGGAGACCTTCAAAGAGGGCTTGGGAGGCGCCTTGCTGGTCGCCGCAACCCCCTTTGTGATCTTCTATTTCCTCAATATGATCGTCCCGGCCTTTATGGAAAGCCGGGATGAAGGGCACTGATCCGATGAACGATAGAGTGGCAGAAAAAAACCGTTCCCATAGGGGGACGGTTTTTTTCTGCAGAATTTCCGTTGGCAGTATCGGTGACTAGTCCCTATACTGTCTGAATAACCGAAAAAGGAGAAACCGATGGCTGAAATCAAGGATAAGTTCTGGCTGGATAAAAGCAAGGCGGCATTGGTGGTGATTGATGTACAGGAGAAGCTGGTGCCGGCGATGGATGAGCGGATCTGTGGGCAGCTGGTAGGCCACATCAATATGTTGGTCGAGGTGTTTAAGGCGATGAATCTGCCGATCATTGCCACTGAACAGTATCCACGCGGACTCGGCAACACCATCGGTGAGCTGTCGGCGGCGACTGAGCAGAGCTGTGTCGAAAAGGTCGCTTTCAGTTGCGCTGGCGAGCCGAACTTTGTCTCTGCTTTGGAGAAGACCGGTGCCAAGCAGGTGGTGCTGGTCGGCATGGAGGCGCATGTTTGCGTCTATCAGACAATGATCGATCTGCTCGACCGCGGCTATACCGTGCATCTGGTGCGGGACGCGATCTGCTCTCGCTTCAAGTCGGACTACCAGACCGCCATCAGCATGGCGTTGCAGATGGGGGCGGTGTTGACCACCACTGAGATGGCTCTGTTCCAGTTGGTCGGGGTTGCCGGTGGCGATGACTTCAAGCTGGTCTCCAAGCTGGCTCGTCGGCGGACCGCTTGATGGATGAGCTGACTGCAGATCAGCAAGAGGAGCTACAGGAAGATCTGCTATCCTTGCGGCAGGAGCTTCGGCAGTTGCTGACCGATTCGCAACAGAGCAGCAAACCCGTTGAGCTGGATCAACCGATCGGCCGCTTGTCGCGGATGGACGCGCTGCAACAGCAGGCGATGGCCAAGGCGAACCGCGCCGGCATCGAGCGGCGCCTGAAGCTGATCGAATCGGCGCTAATTGCGGTTAAACAGGAGCGTTATGGTGAGTGCCGGCGTTGTGAGGAACCGATCGGTTACCCTCGTCTGAAGGCCCGCCCGGAAACCCCATTTTGCCTGGAGTGTCAGGGCCGGATAGAAGAAGAGTGCTAGATGTCGAATCTTGTTTTGATCCTGCTGATGGTTGCCGGAGGTATAGCGGTCGCGGTGCAGCCATCGATCAATGCCCGTCTGGCGGAAAAAATCGGTTATCTGCAGGCGGCGACGGTCTCTTTTGCCGTTGGAACCATGATTCTGCTGTTGATCTCCCTGTCGGTACAGCAGGGGAGCTTTAAAAGAACCTTCGAAGCAGACTGGTGGCAATTAACTGGCGGCCTGTTCGGTGCCTTTTTCGTCACCATGACCATTGTCGGCGTGCCGCGGATCGGAACCACGGCAGTTTTGGCGTTGACCATCGTTTCTCAGTTGGTTGCCGGTTTGTTGATGGATCACTATGGCCTGTTCGGAATGCGCGGCATCCCGGTCGATTTCAAACGCCTGCTGGGCGTGGTGTTGCTGTTAGCCGGGGTCGCCTTGATCTGTCGGCGTTGATTTCTCAGATAGCAGAAAAGGAAAAGGCCTCAAACAGAGGCCTTTTTTCATTCAGGCCAAAAGTAGCCCATTGGGTCCTGTTTGATGGCTGTCAGGAGCTTGCTGAGGTCAAGGCTCGGCGTGATATTCAGGTACAGCTGCCAACGCTCATCGTTCAGATGATGCAAGGTCCACTGATTCAGGTCAGGATTATAGCGGATTTGTGCCATCGGTAGCGCCTGGTGTTCCTTGGGGTTATTCTGACAGCGCCGCACTTCGAACAGGTTGATCTGTTGGCCTTCGATCCGATAGCGCAAATGCCGCGGGCGAAAAGGGTCTTCCGCGGCTTGATTGCAGAAATCGAACAGCAATTTTTCGGCGCGTTTGCGCAGCAGTTCCGGCAGCGACATCAGGGCGGGCAGTTGCCGCAGTGCGAACGGAACAGGTTGGTGCTCAAATAGCGGTCGCCGCGATCAGGCAGGATGGTGACGATGGTGCCAGAAGCGATTTGGTTGGCGACGCGAATGGCGCCAGCGGCTGCCGCCCCGCTCGACATGCCGACAAAGATTCCCAGCTTTACCGCCAGTTGCCGAGCGGTTTCGTATGCTTCTTCATCTTCGATGACCATTTTCTGGTGCAGCTTGGTTTCATCGTAAATTTCCGGGACAATCGCTTCCTGCATGTTTTTCAGCCCTTGAACCTTGTGCCCCAGAGTTGGTTCGATGCCAACTACTTTAACCTGTGGCACGTGATCGGCAAAAAAGCGGCTCAGCCCCATCAGAGTGCCTGAGGTTCCCATGCCGGCGACTAAATAATCGATCTCGCCTCCTGATTGCTGGAGGATTTCCGGCCCGGTGGTCTCGTAATGGGCTAACGGGTTGTTCGGGTTCGCATATTGGTTCGGCATGTAATACATATCGGGGGTTTCGGCGAGAATCTTATGTGCCAGGCGGATCGCACCGTCGGTCGCTTCGCAGCCGGGGGAGAGAACCACTTCCGCCCCATACGCTTCGAGGACTCCTCGCCGTTCGGCGCTGACGCAGGCTGGCATTACCAATTTGACCCGGTAACCTTTGGCGGCGCCGATCATGGCGATGGCTATCCCGGTGTTGCCCGAGGTTGGCTCGAGAATGATCTTGTCGTGGGTCAGTTCGCCGCCCAGTTCTGCTTTTTCTATCATATACAGAGCCGGCCGATCCTTTACCGACCCGCCGGGATTGCTCCCTTCCAGTTTCGCCAGGATACGAACGCCCTGTTTGGCGCATAACGCCGAAATGTCAACCAGCGGGGTGTTGCCGACCGATTCGGCCAGCGACGGGACGTGAAATGTCTCTTCGTTCTTCTTCAGCACAGGTCATTCTCCATCTTGTCTTAAATGATGCCATGCAGCGGGCCGCCTTTGGCGCCCAATTGGTCAACCCGCTTTTCAATTTCCGGTATATCGATCAGTGGTGGTGCGTGCTGTGGTTTCCGGCGTGCGTCGATAATCAAACTGCCCTCGCAGCCCCAATGCTTGGCGGAAACGACTGCTTCAATGCCGTAAATGTCGGCCGCCGGGTTGGAGCGAGTGAAACAGACCCAAAGCCAGTTGTTCAGTTGCTTCGAACAAAATTCGCTATCATCGACAATCAGGATTAACGGAAATTGATTGATCGGGTCGTCGGCACGGTATTTCTTGGCCAGTCGTTCCAGGTCACGATCCTGCCCTGGGCGATATTCTTTGCATTGTGGCCCTTCGAGCAGCAAAATCCCTGGCATGGCGAGCTGTGGGCTTTTATAGCCGCGGGGCAACTTCAGGTTCTCCGGGAGCTTGTGCGGCAGTTCGCGTCGTTTTGCTCCGACTGCGGCCATGACCACCTTTGACCCCTGATTTAGACCATGGCCGCTGTAATCGAGGGTGTCGATGGTAGTGCGGGTCTGGAAGTGCAGGTCGCGGCGCCAGTCGATACGCTCCAGGAGATGCTGGAAAAAGGCAGGAATGTCGTGAATATCGAGCTGCGGGTTGTCGTTTTCCGCCACGATCAACAGGTATTTGGCCAAAGATAGCTGGCCCTGGCCGAGAATCGCATTTGCCTGTGTGAGAATTTCCTGCGGCTCAGTCAGGTCGTTGTAGGGGGTGTAGCGCTCACTGCCGACCGCCAGCAACAGCGGGTGGACGCCAGCGGCGTCGACCGCGTGGACCCCTTTGATGCCTGGCAGAACCTCGGGGATCAGTTCTCCGGTCAGTTCATGGATAAAGGCACCGAAGCTGGTGTCTTCCTGCGGAGGACGACCGACGGTAGTGAACGGCCAGATGGCGTCGGGGCGATGATAGATCCGCTCGACCTTTACCAGCGGAAAATCGTGGGCCAGACTGTAATAGCCGAGGTGATCGCCGAAGGGCCCCTCCGGTTTTTGATGCTGCGGGTCGATGGTGCCGCAGATAACGAAATCGGCTTCGGCCGGCATAGGCAGCAGGCCGAACGGCTGGACCATCGGGATTCGATGGCCGGCCAGTAGACCGGCAAAGGCTAGTTCCGGCATCCCCTCCGGTAACGGCATTACAGCAGCTACGGTCATGCTCGGGGGGCCGCCTACGAAAATATTGACGCGAAATGGTTTGTTCAGCTCGAGGGCTTCGCGATGATGGATGCCAATGCCGCGGTGGATCTGGTAATGCAAGCCTGCTTCCAGGTCAGGAGCGTAGTCGTTACCAGAAATCTGCACGCGGTACATGCCGAGGTTTGAGGAGTGGATTCCTGGTTTCAGGGTGCTTTCCGAGTAGACCTGTGGCAGGGTGATGAAGGCGCCGCCGTCATCTGGCCAGCTTTTGATCTGTGGTAGTTTCGACAAGCTGGTTTGTGAGTGGAGGATCGGTCCCGTTTTTTGTTTTTTCGGCAATAGGTGAAACGCAGCAGAGGGAGCAGAAAACAGGGCGGATGGATTTTTAATCATGCTCTTTGGTTCTAATTTCAATTGAACCAAGGCTTCTACATGCTTCAGGGTGTCGCGAAACAGGTAGCGGGTCCGTTCCAGGGTGCCAAACAGGTTGCCCACAGCAGGAAATGCGCAACCCTTCAGATTGCTGAACAGTAATGCCGGGCCGCCAACTTGGTAAACGCGGCGCTGGATTGCCCCTGCCTCAATGTTCGGATCGATCGACTGGCTGATGCGAATCAGCTGATTGCTGGCTTCCAAATCGCGAATCGCTTCGCGCAGATTTCGATAACCCATCGCTACATCTCTACTCAAGAATGTGATCAGGAGAACGCAACCTGTATACTCCACTGAGGGATGAAAGGCAATGAAAATGCCTGATCAGGACGGTCGGGCATTACTTTATAGCCGAAAAAACCTGTTTGTGTGACCACAATGGACGCATGAATTCAGTTCAAAAATATCGGTGTTTGGTTCAGTATATATCTTTATCTCATGAGCCCTTTCACGAGAAACGGTTTTTATTGTTGCTATAGGGGAGGCATGGATGCAGTTAAAGCTGGCATCTAAATATACCGCGATTTCCTGTACCGCCCTGCTGGTCATCATGTTTACCTTCGCGTTTTTCAACGTCAGTACGCTCCGGGAATCCTTTCTGGCCGAATCGATGTACGAGGCGGATACTCTCAGTGAGATGATTCTCCATAATTCCTATTATTTGATGATGGAGGACGATCGGGTCCGGCTGCAACAGATGATCGACGAGGCGGGGACCATGGACCGGATCAAGCAGATCCGGATTTTTGGGCGGGAAGGGGTGGTCAGTTTCTCTACCAATAAAACCGAAGTCGGCACGGCGCTGAGCGATCGTGATGAAGGTTGTTCTTTCTGTCATGTCGGTACCAGCAAGGCACTGCTCGAGGCGCCGGTTGAAATCCGCAGCCGAACGTTTACCGACGCTTACGGTAACGATTTTCTCGGTATGACCCGGGCGATTTACAACGAAGAGAGCTGCTATACGGCGAACTGTCATTTTCATTCGGCGGATGAGCAGAAACTTGGCATCATGGATGTGGTAATTTCCCTTGATCAGATGAAGGCAGTGACCTTTAACCATCACGCTGACATTTTTGTTTCGACCGCGGTGATGCTGGTGCTGATGTCGATCGGCCAGTTCGTTTTTACCCAGAAATATGTTTGTGAGCCGGTTAACCGTTTGGTGCGTCATACCGAGTGTCTGGCCCGCGGAGATCTGGACGCACGGATTGAGAATGTTCCGACTGACGAGTTCGGTGAGCTGGGGCAGGCGTTCAACTCAATGGCCAGTAGCCTGGCACAGGCACAGCTTGAGTTGCGCGATTGGGGCAATACTCTGGAGCACAAGGTTGCCGAGCGTACAGAAGAGATTCATGAGATGCAGGCGCAGCTGGTGCAATCGGCCAAACTCGCGTCGATGGGCGAGCTGGTTGCTGGTATCGCCCATGAGATCAATAATCCCCTTGGCGGCATTCTGATGTTTTCTTCTTTAGCCGCAAAAACGCCGGAATTGCCACCTCAGGTAAAGGAGAATCTGGAAGTCGTGGTTTCCGAAACCCGGCGCTGCGCAAAGATCGTTCGCGGTTTGCTGGATTTTTCGCGCGAATCGATTCCGGAGAAACGCCGGGATTCGATCAATCGGATCATCAGGCAAACCTTGAGGTTGGTAACGCAACAGACCATTTTCCAGGATATTGAGTTGCAGTGTCATTATGATGAGGACTTGCCCGACCTGTACCTTGATCCGGATCAGCTGCAACAGGTCTTTTTCAATATGTTCATCAATGCTGCCCAGGCAATACATGAAGGCGGCGGGATCTTAGCTATCACTACATCCTTTGATGTGGAGGTTGCTGCGGTGAAGGCGGTGGTGGCGGATAACGGGTTGGGAATCCATAAAGAGGATTTGAACAAGATCTTTGATCCATTCTTTTCGACCAAAAGCAAAAAGGGATTTGGCCTCGGGCTGTCGATTACTTACGGGATTATCAAGAATCACGGCGGGAAAATCAGTGTGCAGAGCGAAGTCGGCAAGGGAACGACGTTTACCATCTTGCTGCCGGTCGACGAAAATGTCTCTCTTGTCGAGGCGGAGTCAAAATTGCTCTTGCTGGGAGGGGAGGGAAAAGGAAGTGGTGGCGCTTAGCCGGTGTTGTGGTTTTTTACCGAAACCCCAAGTTTTTTCAACATCGCCTGGAAGTTGGGGCGCAACATGCCTGTCTCTTCCGCTGCTTTGGTGACGTTCCAGTTGTTTCTTTCCAGCGCGGCATAGACGAATGCTTTTTCCACTGGTTCGACCGCCCGTTCGCGGGCGATCCTTTTATTTTCCTTTAGTTCTTCAGTATTCAGCGGGATGCCTATTTCGCTGATGATATCGTCGTCAGCCGAACGCAATTCCAGATCGTCTCGGACGATGGCTTCTCCTTGGGCGAGAACCACGGCCCGCTCAATGATATTTTCCAGTTCACGGACGTTGCCGGGAAAATGGTAGCTTTCCAGTGCGATGCGTGCCTCGGCGGAGAGGCCTTTGATTTCCTTGCCAATCTCCTCGGAGAATTTTTTCATAAAGTGGGTGATCAGTAATGTTGCGTCGCCCTGTCGGTCACGAAGCGGTGGCAGGTCGACCGGGATGATATTGAGGCGGAAGTATAGATCGTCCCGGAAGGTTCCTGCTTCAACCATTTCCTCAAGTCCTTTATTGGTTGCGGCAATCAGGCGGATATCGATCGAGGTCGCCTTGGTTCCGCCGATCGGGGTGACTTCACGCTGTTGCAGTACCCGAAGCAACTTGGCCTGGGTGGTCATGCTGAGGTTGGAAATTTCATCCAGAAACAGGGTGCCGCCGTTGGCGACCGAGAACAGTCCGGGTTTTGTTTGGGTCGCGCCGGTAAAGGAACCCTTGACGTGTCCGAACAGTTCGCTCTCCAGTAGGTTTTCTGGTAAGGAGTTGCAATCAACAGCTACAAACGGCTGGTCTTTACGGTGACTGTTGTTGTGGATGGCCCGGGCCGCCAACTCTTTTCCGGTGCCACTTTCACCGGTGATCAGTACCGTACTGTTGGTCGGAGCTACCTGTAGAATTCGCTGATAGACTTTCTGCATCTGTTTGCTCCGCCCGACAAAGGCGTCACAAGCATGATCTTCTAAGTTATCTTCCTCTCCCGGCAGGCTGGAGAGCTCTAGTTCCCGCTGTCTTGCAGCGGAATTGATTTTTTCCGCAATCTGTTCCGGAAGAAAAGGTTTGGTCAAATAGTCGAAGGCGCCATTTTTCATTGCTTCGACGGCAGAGTCCACGGTGGCGTAGCCGGTAATGATAATGACGGGAACATCAGGCTGCAAAACGCGGATCGCTTTGAGGACCTCTATGCCGTGCATGCCGGGCATCTTCAGGTCGGAAACCACGACCTGAAAACTGCTTTTCTGGAGTTTTTCCAGACCAATTTTTCCGTTCGGGGCGACTTCAACCTCGTATCCCTCAAGACACATGGTTTGCCTGATGCCTTCCCGAATGACTGCCTCGTCATCGATAACCAGAATTTTGTTCCCTTTTCCCTCGCCCATTTTCACAAGTACCCCTCTGCACTACCTTTTATTTAGCTGCTTTAGGCACCGAGAGAGTCGATGATCTCTGGGGCGAAAAACACTGGCTGTCAGGCTAGTGCAAAATGTTATTCATATAACATTATCTAATAAATGATAGTTTTAGCGGGCATTTGAGTCAAGCGCTAAGTTTTTACTGAAGAGGAAACACAAGACGGTGAGCAGAATTATAAAAAGAGAAGGGGCGCGAGCGCATTGATTGTAAGATAAATATATAGATCTTAACAAATTATCTTAGGATAGATGACAAGATAAGTTGTCTTAACGGATGGGGAAGTGAAGGTACAAGGTACCGGGAGAGCACCTACAAATTTAACAGTATATTATTTATATACAGATTCTAAAAGCTGTAAACAAAGTAACGATCTAGAGGTTTTTCCCACAATATTTTTACCACCTAAGTACTAGTTTTTAATTGCAGAGTCAAACAATGCAAATTAGCGCCATCGGGTGTTTTTTACCGAATCTGGTCTACTAAAAATTCCTGCGTAGCAGGAATTTTTAGTAGACTCATTGTCTGTCTGTCGCCAAGTCTTCATCAATCCTTAGGGAACCGCTTTAGGTCCGAAAAATCCACCGAAAATGAAGTTTACATTCAGCGCACATTTTTTTTGTTCTATCCATTGGGGACATGTAAATCTACATTATTTCAATGGGTTATCCAGTTTTTAATCTGTTTTCGAGTAAATCCTGACACTCGATACTGTATGTCGATTGTATACAGTTTGTCTGGTCAAACTCACTTTTTCCCACCAATAAAAAAAATTACCTCATTTAAAAACAGCTAGTTACGTGGTTCTTTGGCACTGGTTAAACAATCTGGCACAACTGCTGCTCTTATAGTTGGACAAAGGAAAATAACGCTTTGTTCTGGAGGTGGTCATGAAAAACGTCATTCGCAATACCTTGGTTGCCCTGTTTGGTTTCTCAACTTCGGCACTCGCTGCAGCGGACGCTGGTAGCGAAGGTGGCAGCTTTCTGTTGACCCTGTTCATCGGTTTCTTTGCCCTGATCATTGTTTTCCAGTTGGTCCCGGCGACCATTCTGTTCATCGGCATGCTCAAGGGACTGTTTGTCCGCGACCACAAAGTGGAAAAGCATTTGAATTAGATTTATTTGCGATTGACCGGGACTTTATGAACGGAAAGGGAATCACTATGCAAGGACTGCTCATTGCCAACGAAGATAGTAAGGCGCGCGAACAGCTGGCTGAACTTTTTAGCGGTGATGATGTCCAGGTTGAAACATCCGATTCTGTTTTCAGCGGCTTAGAGGGGATTCTCAATAAAACGATTCAGGTTGTGGTCCTGGGAGGCAGCTTTGACGAAGCGCATGTCGCCAAGCTGGTCCCGCTGCTGAAGAAATGTAATCGCTATCTTTCGATCATTCTTATTTCGGACGAGATTTCCCTCAACCTGCTGCGCCGGATTCGCAAAGAGGGAATCTTTTATCACGCGTTAAAACCGGCCGGAGCTGAAGGCCGGGAAGAAATAAGACAGGCAGTTCTATGTGCTTTTAGAAATTATCACGCACGTAGGAATGAGCCAAAACTTACCCAATCTAAGGAGGTTTCTATGCAACGGATTAAGACTATTCTGACGTCTCTGTCGCTTGTCTTGTTGGTGGTCGGACCGGCAATGGCTGCCGATACCAGCAAGGTCTACACCAGCGGCATCCTGGTTTTGCTGTTTGTCGGTTTCTGCGCCCTGCTGGTTGTTGCGCAATTACTGCCGGCGCTGATGAATCTGTTTGGGATGACCAAAGACGCAGCGAAGAAAAGCTCTAAGTACAAAGCAACCGTTTCGGCGAAGAAGTAAATATAAACCTCAAATAGGAAAAGGTGAGAAAGATGATCGAATTATTTACCAGTCTAGGCAAGGTTACAGAGGTTTTTACCCTGGTCGATTACTACACCTATATCAAAGGTGTTGAATATTTGATCTGTGTCGCTTTCTTCTGCACTTTCCCGATTTTCTATCGCTATATCCACGGCGAAAAGAAATAAGGGTTCAAGGGGTAGATAAACAGAAGGTTCGTCCCATTTATTTTCAGGCTGCCTGTTTTCGGAGAGATCTTAGGATCGGGCAGCCTGAACTTTGACAAGGAGATGTGAGTGCTATGTTTGTGGATTCAAAGTGGCACATGAAGAGTTTGTTGATTTTACTGTCGGGCTTGTTCCTGACCTTGCCGGCATATGCCATGGATGCCCCTGAAAGCGTAACGATCGATGCGCTGGCTAAATATTATGAGCCGGTCGAATTCGATCACGAAATGCATGTCGATGTTTCAGAAGATTGTTCTTCCTGTCATCACCACACGACCGGTACCGGTACTGCCGACCAGTATTGCTCCAAATGCCATAGCGAATACAAGGAATTGGTCAAGGTGGCCTGCCAGGATTGCCATCCCACTCAGCCGTTTTCGGCCGAAGTGGTTAACCTTCAGAGCCAGCAGGACATTTTCCATGCGGATATGAACGGTCTGGTCGGTGCCTATCATCAGAACTGCATGGGCTGTCACCAGGAAGTGGGTGGTCCGACTGGTTGCGAAGATTGCCATGCCAGAACTGAAGCGGGTGATGAGTTCTATCACGCAGGCAAGTATGCACCTACAACTGCAGAGCATGCCACAGCTGGCCATTGATCCGATTTCGTTGAGCAATTTTTCAAGGAGATATCGTCATGAGTAAAGTTAGTCGAAGAAAGTTTTTAGCCGGAAGCTTGGCCGGGGGGGCTGCGGTGATGTTGTCGCCTGCCAAAAACGCCATGGCCGCGGGTAGTTTTGCCGGGTTCCCAGAAGGGATGGGCGTTTTGGTAGATATGACCCGCTGTGTCGGTTGCCGTAGCTGTGAAGCTGCCTGTAATAAAGAGCAGAAACTGCCAGCTCCTGATCAGCCATTCGATGATTACTCGGTATTCGATCAGACCTTCCACCACGGCACCCAGAAGCGCCGCCCAACCGAGAAGGCTTATACCGTGGTCAACCGCTACGAGCCGGAAGGTAGTGATAAGCCGGTTTACCGGAAGATTCAGTGCAACCACTGTAACGAGCCAGCCTGCCTGACCTCCTGCTTCGTTAACGCCTACACTAAAACCAACGAAGGCGCGGTAGTTTATGATGGTAGTGTCTGTGTCGGTTGCCGGAACTGCATGATCGCCTGCCCGTTCCATATTCCGGGCTACAGCTATTCAAAGGTGATTGACCCGGTGGTCAAGAAATGCATCTTCTGCTACGACACCCGAGTCAAATACGGCAAGCCACCGGCATGTGTCGAAATCTGCCCTGCTCAGGTACTGACTTTCGGGAAGCGTAAAGATCTGCTCAAGATTGCTCGCGCACGCATCAAAAAGAACCCGGGCAAATACCAGGCTGAAATCTACGGTGAAAAAACAGTCGGTGGTACCGGTTGGCTGTATCTCTCGGGCGAACCGTTTGAGCAGCTCGGTTTCGACACCACCCTGCAGAAAGAGCCGATCATCAATAATGTTAAGGGATTCCTCGGTACGGTACCAATGGTGCTGGCGATCTGGCCGGCCCTGTTTACTGGATTCCACCTGCTGGCGACTAAAAATAAAGGTCATGATGACCACCACGACAGCGATGCCGAGGAGGGAGAAGAATAATGAAGACGTTAGAGAGATTTGGAATTAAGCCGCTGGATGGGGCAGAGAGCCGGGAAGGAAAGCGGTGGAACGTAATGGAGAAACTGTTCCTCGGTCTCACCCTCGATCAGTATCTCAATCAGGTTGTGCGTAACAAGTTCAACTGGATCCTCACCGCAATTATGGCTGTTGGTATCCCCTTTATCATCTATCGCTTCATTTTCGGCTTGGGGTCGGTGACCCATTCCTCCTACGAATATCCTTGGGGCTTGTTCCTCGGGTTTGGCCTCTTCTGTATGGTGCCGCTGTCTGCCTCCGGTTTTATGCTGGGAACCACGGTTGAGATATTCGGTCGACATGATTTTGAGCCGATTGAGCGGTTGGCGTTGCTAAACGGTTTGCTCGGCTATTTCTTCGCTGTCGTCTACCTGTTGGTCGACCTCGGTCAGCCTTGGCGCCTTGCTTACCCGATGGTCTATGCTTGGGGACCGGCAGCGGTTCTGTTCCTGGTCGGTTGGCACGTTGCTACTTATTTGTCGGTGCAGGTAGCCGAGGTTTCGGTCTCGTTTTTCGAGTGGATTGGCTGGCCGAATGCGAAAAAATTTATCCGTAAAGGCACGATCGGACTGACCGTTTCCGGGATCATCCTTTCAACCCTGCATCAAGGTGCGCTAGGAGCCCTGTTTACTTACGCACCGGGCAAGGTTCATCCTTTGTGGTACTCGTCCGAATTCCAGTGGATTCACTACTTTACCTCTTCGATTCCGGGCGGCCTCTGTATGGTTATCGCTGTCAGCACCATTGTAATTATGACCATGGCATGGCGCTGCGACGATCGTTTCAAAGACAACCTTGATGATCTGACTATCAAATTGGCCAAAGGTGCCAGCATGGGTCTGATCACATATTTGGTGATCAAACTGATCGCCGTTGCTCATGATAACGAATGGGTTTACCTCGCCACAGGTTGGGGAGTTTGGTGGATGCTGGAAATCCTCGGCGGGGTAGTGCTGCCGCTGGTACTGTTTGCCTACGGTATCCGGCACAAGATGGTTACCATGGTGCGTATCGGCGCTTTCGTGACCATCGCCGGAATCCTGTTGAACCGGTTGAACACTGCTTTGATCGCCTTCAACTGGAAGCTCTATCAGGAGATTCCTCATATTGCCGAGATCATCATCAGCATTACGATCTTCGCAATCTATATCGCAACCTATCGCTTCATCCTCAATCGCTTGCCGATCCTCTATCAGTGGAAAGCGCAAACACAAGAGGCTGAAGTATCAGTTGCCGTGACGGCAAGCCCTGAGCGAGAGCAGGAGATTCCTGCTCGGGCTTGATAAGCATGGCGTTTATGGTCGGCGGAGAAGCCGGGTTTCCGCCGACCATTTTTTTCTGCGATATTTGCTGAAAGCAACCGGAGCTTCCTACTGTGGAGTGACAATGTTCAATAATCTGATTGCCAGAGCTATCGTCCCGATTACCATCGCTGTCACCGGTTTTGTCGTGTTCGGCTGTCTATTGCTATACACCTTCATTAAATCGGACATGACCGATGAAGCGATTCTGCATGTCGACAACCTGGCGGAAACAGTGTCGAAATCGGCTCGCTACGCCATGATGCAGGATGATCGCGAATCGCTGCGCAATATTGTCGGCAACGTTGGCACCTTGGCTCAGGTTGGGCAGATCAGAATTTATGACCAGGAGGGGGGAATCCGTTTCTCCGGCGATCCCCAGGAAACCGCTCCGGGGGCGGGGCAGCAGGCAGATGATCCCTGGGCCAGTAAAATGATGCAGCCCGATTACCCGGAACGTACCAAAACAAATCACAATATTGGTGGAGACAGCGGTTTGATCTCTGTTTCGATACCGATTCTGAACGAGTCGAAATGCTCAACAGCGGACTGTCATTTTCATTCGGCAAACGAACCTGTGCTCGGGTTTTTGACCCTTGGGATCTCGAGCGAACCACTGGAAAAAACTCTTGATTTGTTAAGAAGCCGAATGATAGTTTTCTGCTTGATGGTCCTTTTCTTAAGCATTGGCGGGGTGGCCGCGTTGCTGAGGATGAACCTGTTTCTCCCGATCTTTCGTTTGACGTATTGCGCCAAGCAGGCCGTTGCCGGGGCGACCGTCAAAGAACTGCCGAAAGCGGACAATAAGCTGGGCCGTCTGGAGAAAGACTTCCGACAGCTGGTTCAGCAGCGCGACGATGCGTTGCAGGGTTGGCAAACTACTGGTAGTTCACCATTTGACACAGAGAATGGCACCGCCTTTGACTCCAGAATCGGAACCGACGATGCCGGACATCGAACCGCTGCGGCTGCAGGTCCAAGCCAAAATTCGTAAGTTTGAGTTGCTGTCGAGCAGCGGCTTGTGGATTCTCGCGCTGTTTACAGCGATGAGCATCGGTGCCTCGCGGGATTTCGATTTTCTACCCAGCCTCAGCCCCGAAATTCATGAGATGCTAGGTTCTGCTCCACCGACCAATTTTATCAACTGGGCTCTGGTGTTGTACGGTTTCTCTGCCATCATCATGGTGTTGACGCAGATGACGGGCGGTAAGAAACCGCGTGGGGCCATTTCGCATTTCTTTTATTTGAGCGCATTCTACACTTTTTATCATTTTTCCGGCGATCTTCACGAGAACCTCTGGGCCATTTTCACCGTCGGAATGACCATTCTCAGCCTGCAGGGTTACCATGTCTGGAACTATTACAAAGACAAGGTCCGCGAAGAGCAGGAAATTCTTGCCGAACTCAACAAGCTGATTGAAGAAAAATAGGCTTTTTCCCGCCAAGCACTGATTTGTAGCCGTGCTATGGCCACTTGTTTTTCCGGCTGGGGTATACTTGACACAGAGATAAAACTGAACTGGCACAGGAGGATGCGATGATCAAGGTAAAAACATTTGGTGAGCCGCTGGAGCCTTTCCGGGCTCGCAAAGAACTGGACGAGTTGGATAGCCGCATCAATCAGTTTATCAGCGAGAATGGCATTAAAAAGGTTATTTCCGTTAGTGACAGTGTCACCCACGAGGACGGTTCGACCATCGGCCTGATCCGGGTACTGGTTTATGAGGAGTAGAATCTGAAATGATTTAATGCTAGCGCTCGGCCGGAAACAGCCGGGCGCTGCTGTTTAAGGAAGTTATCAGCTGCGGCTGGTGATTTCTATCAGGTGGTAGCCGAACTGCGTTTTGACCGGACCGAGTACCTTGCCGATCTCGCCGGAGAAGACTACTTTGTCGAATTCTTTGACCATCTGACCCGGCCCGAATTCACCGAGGTTCCCGCCTTGCTGGCCGGAAGGGCATTTGGAGTGTATTTTGGCGATCTCGCCGAAGTCTTCACCACCTTCGATCATTTTTTTTAGGGTATTACAGTCGGTTTCACTCGGAACCAGAATGTGACGGGCAGTTGCTTTAGCCATGAATATTCTCCTTTTTGGCTCTGATAATAGATTTAGTTGGGCTATTTAAGCTCGGAATTGCAACAATGGCAAGCTTTGCCCTCCGCAATTATGTCTGTTCCACGGTGGTATCCATTGGTAGTGATCTGTGACCGAAATCTTGCCTGCAGCGCAGGCAATGCCATTCGGGTGCCCCGCCATGGATCATGCAGCCACCGGAAATGATCTGACCTGATTCCAGTGCTGCAAGAATCTGCCTGGTCAGGGGCGGTTTGCCGTAAATTACTTTGGCGACGTCGGCTGCGCCGCAATGTGGGCACGACGGGAAATTGTTCGGGTCGATCGGTTGCGGGTCATTAACTCCAGTCGATGCAGGAGCTTTTATCGCCCTGCCACGCAGGGTGCGGCGAACGATGGCAGGAGCCCCGAGCAGTTCCGCTTCGAGCAGCTTTTCTATCTCCAGCCCCGTTTCCGTAATTCGTTCTGCGGTGTCCCTGGTCAAGTGACAGTTACCGCAGGCACAACGCCAGACTGGCTCGCAAAAACGTTGCCAGCGCTCCGTTTTACGGTTGCCTGAACGGACATGCTCAATAAACAGCAGTTGCCCGCCAGGACGCAGCACTCGGTAGATTTCTTTTAACGCTTGCTGCTGATCTGCGACCGAGCAGAGAACCAGGGTGGTAACGACGGTATCAATGGAGTGGTTTGGAAGCTTCAACTGTTCTGCTGGCCAATCGACAAGTTGGGCTGGCAGCTCGGTCGTTTGCAGCCTGTCTTGCAACTTCTTGCGCATCTGCGCGTCAGGCTCGCTAATTATTAACCGGCAATGTGCGGGAAAGTGTTGCAGGTTCACACCGGTACCAGCGCCAATTTCCAGTACGTCTCCGGTTGCGCAGGCGAGCAGATCACGGCGCCATCCGTTCAGGCAGAGTTGTTCAGTGTTGGCCATGGCCATATCGTAACACTGGGCCATCAGCCAGGAATAAAGTCCCATTTTCGTGACAACGTTATTGGTTCAAAGCTCCAAATGTCGCTCGACGAAACCTTCGACAGTGTCGAGCTGATTACGCAATTCGACGATCTGGTTATCGTAATCGATGAGCGAGTCATTCACCCTGGCCAGCCGCTGTTTCATCATTTTGATCTGTTCAAGTGTTTCCTCGCGCGCGGCTTCGTTCGTTTCCTTAGTCGTGGGATCATTTAGCTCCTCATCCGCCATTTGCGATTGCCGGTTCTCCAGTTGTTGAATGATATCTTCCAACCTATTTTTCACCGATTGGCTGCTCTGTTTGTCGCGCTCAAGCATTTCGATACGTCGGGAGCGGAAATTGAGATAGGCGACTGCTATATCAAGTTTGCGCAGAACCGTGTCTTGCTGGTCCTGCTGGTTTTGATCGTAGAGCAGTTGCGTCAGGCGATCGACAGAGGTGGAGAGATTACGGATTTCTAGTGCAATCAGTTCAGCCGTATCGCTGTCAGCGGCGCTTGCCGGCATTGCAGCCAGAAAGCAGAAAAGCGCCAGCCCGATCCATAATCTATGCATAAAATATCCCTCCGTTTTGATTTTATGATGGAGCCTCGCCGCAGGACGTTCCGCGAGACAGCTCAACGAATGTCCTAATAGACAAGCTCTGAGTTTGTCAAGGATCGAAAGTAACTTACTGCGGTTTGCTTTAGTTTTCGGGGTGCCGAAAAGGCACCCCGATCTGTTAATGTCTTGGCCATTCATTTTTTAACCGGGAAAGTTCTTCGCACGTGTGATAGTCCCAGCAGCGCTTCTTGCCTTCGGGGGTCTTAACCACCAGATGATTCGAAGGTAAAATACATTCACTGACCACCCCTTCTTCCAAGCTGGCGGGATGAATGACAAAGGTATCGCGCCCAGCCTCGGCTTCCGAGCAAACATAAGTATATCTGTCTTTATCCATTATGCACTCCTTTCACTCTAACGAAGAGTTGCACATTTATATTGTCATTATAACGATTTGTTGCAGCTAAAGTCAGCTGGCCGGAAAGGCTTTCGTCACGATCTTGTCAGGTAGCAGTTGTGCGGTGTATAGTCGCCGAATGACTAAGGCACTACAGATTGAAAATCTTTCCAAATCGTTTGCCGGGGTTCAGGCAGTCAAAGATATCTCTTTTGCCATTGAGAAAGGAGAAATCTTTGGTCTTCTCGGCCCGAACGGTGCCGGGAAAAGTACCACGATCAATATGATCGCCGGGGTTTGCCGGGTTGGAACAGGGCGGATCAGAGCTTTCGGGTACGACAACCAGCGTGACTACCGCTACACCCGGCGAATGCTGGGGGTGGTGCATCAGGAAATCGTCATCGATAATTTTTTTACCATCGATCAGGCGTTGAAGCTGCATGCAGGATATTACGGTGTTAAGGACGACCCGGACTGGCGTCAGCTGTTGATCGAACGTCTTGGTTTAACTCTCCATCTGAACAAGGTGATGCTAAAGCTGTCTGGCGGGTTGAAGCGCCGCTTCATGATCGCCAAGGCGTTGATTCACCGGCCGCAGCTCCTGATTCTCGATGAACCGACAGCAGGGGTAGACGTCGAGTTGCGTCATGGGCTGTGGGATTTCGTCCGCGAGATCAACCAGCAGGGAACAACCATACTGTTGACCACTCATTATCTGGAAGAGGCTGAGCAGATGTGTGATCGGATAGCCATTATGCATCATGGTGAGTTGATCGCGCTGGAGCGGACCCATGAACTGGTCCGGAGGCTGTCGAACCGGCAACTTCGCCTCTGGCTGGAGGATCCGTTGCGGGAGTTACCGGTCGGTCTGGAGTCATTTCGACCGAAGCTTAAAGATGGCGGCCGAGAGTTGCTGCTCTGCCTGCCCGCCGGGGAAAGTGCCGGTAACTTATTGAAAACCATTTGCGGACTGGGTCTGCAGATCCGCGATATCGAAACTGATCAGAGTGGTCTGGAAGAGGTGTTTCTGCAGTTGACGGGGATGAAGGAGAAAAACGGTGAACGATAAGGATCTCTCTGTCAGATTCTACTCCTGGCTGCCGTTTATGACTTTGCTGCGCAAGGAAATTCTGCGTTTTATGCGCGTAGCTTCGCAGACCCTGTTGACGCCGATCATCACTGCTTCGCTCTATCTGTTCGTGTTCGGGGCCACTCTGGGGGAGCGGCTCAGCGTGCTGGAGGGTTTCAGCTACGCGCAGTTTGTTATTCCGGGATTGATCCTGATGGGGGTCATCAATAACTCTTTCTCCAACACCTCATCGTCGCTGTTCATGTCGCGCTACTTGGGAGGGATCGTCGATCTGCTGGTCACCCCGGTGACCCCTCCGCAGTTTATTCTTGCCTATACTTTGGCGGCCATGTTACGGGGATCGCTGGTCGGTACCGTGGTTTGGGTGATTTCAACCCTGTTTGCCGAACTTCCTTGGGAGGCGCCATTGCTGGCAGTTCTGATGGCACTATTGGCGAGCTTTCTGTTTGCCCAGTTCGGTTTGATTGCGGCGATCTTTGCGCATAATTTCGATACATTGTCGATGTATAACAATTTCCTGATTCTGCCGTTGATTTATCTGGGCGGAGTATTTTACCCCATATCGATTTTGCCGGCCCCCTGGGAGACCCTTTCCTATTTGAATCCCCTGTTTTATCTGATTGACGGTTTCCGGCACGCCATTCTGGGGGTTGGGGATACCAGCTATCTGCTGGCCTTTGGCGTCAGTGGCAGTATCGCTCTGTTTCTTTTTTGCTGGGCAGCTTGGCTGATCGGCAAAGGTTACCGTCTGAGGACATAACATAAGGCGGTTTGTTGTATGCTGTCGGTGAAGAATGGCAAAGCATTCTGTGTGATTTACGATGCGGTACGCGACAAATAGGTTCTGGACAGGAAAACCACAATCCTGATCTGGCTGGCCTGCGCTGACTGCCGGTTGTGCCTCATGAGTCGAGTACTGCCTTGGCGCTACCAAGGGGCATGGGATTGAGCCGGATGATGATCGAATCTGTGTAGGGGAAATGTATGGAGGTTTTGGCCGGGCTGATTGATGCGCAGATTAAGGCGATAGAAACACAACAGACAAATGAGTAAAAGGTGGATAATCGGTTTATGCAGGATTACTTAGTACGGGTTACCAGTAAGGATGGTCTTTTGCGCGGTATGGCAGCGGTTACTACCGGCATAGTTGCAGAAGTATGTCAAAAGCAGCAGACCGATATCACCGCGACCGTTGCGCTTGGGCGTCTGCTGACCGGTGGTGTGCTGCTCGGTTGCTTGCTCAAAGGCAAGCAACGTCTGGCAGTGATGGTGGAAGGGAACGGTCCGCTCGGTAAGTTAAGTGTCGAGACCGACGCTGCCGGTCGCGTGCGGGGAACAATCCGTAATCCGATTGCTGGCCTGCCGCCTAAGGATGGTCGTTTTGATGTCGCCGGTGCGATCGGGCGGGCCGGTTTTCTGCATGTCTGGAAAGATTTGGGCCTGAAGGACCCTTACCAAAGCATGGTGCAGCTGCAAACCAGTGAGATTGCAGAAGACCTTGCCTGGTATCTGACCAGTTCCGAGCAGATCCCTTCGAGTGTCTCTTTGGGGGTCGAACTGGACAACGAAGCGCAGGTTGCCGCTGCCGGCGGCCTATTGGTACAGTCGTTGCCGCCCGGGGATGAGCAACAGGTGGAGCATATTATTAGGCGTCTTCAACAGCTGCCGCCAGTGACCAGTTTGCTGCGCAACGGGACTTTTCCGGAGCAGATCCTGTCTCAGGTCTTTGGTGAGGTTGATTTTGGAATTCAACAGCGGGTGCCGTTGGAATTTTATTGCCCATGCCATGAAGAGCAAATTGAAGCGATGTTGCGTGCGATGGGGGCTGGTGAGCTCAAGCAACTCGTTAAAGAGCAGGAACAGGTCGAGGTCGTCTGTGAATATTGCCGCAGTCGGTATCAGTTTGACTCTGCCCGAATCAACTTTTGGCTGAACGAGTCCCTTGACTGATAAATTGAATTAAGCTCTTGTCGGAACAGCATCGATAAAATTATTTATTGCTAATAAAAAACCGTCGAAAAGGTTGCCTCTTGCACTGATGATAAACAATCCTGTATACGTGTTAAACTGACGATCAACTTTGAATCAAACATGACTTTTGGGCTAGGGAAAAACAAAAAACCTTGAGGTATTCAACCATTATGCAATCAAACGATGTTTGATTGCATAATGGTACATTCAGAAAGATGCCATATCGTACAAATTTCGCTTCACCGCCTTCATCGTAACATTCAAAAACTACAGTAATTTCGATAAAAAAGAAGACAGTCTAGGTCAAATTGATTGCATACAGTATACTGTATTTTTTCCTTGACATGTCAGGGCCATTTATCCTAATTTTCGACACGCTGTGGCGTAAACATTATCGCCATACCTACGTCAAACGGTCCAATTTCTTCAATGGAAGGAGCGGGTTTTATGTTGGAAAATTATTTGCCGATTCTTATTCTCATCGGCATCGCCTTCGCTTTTGCGCTCGGTTCGGTTATTTTCTCCGGTTTGATTGGTGTTAAGAAGCCGAGTGAGGTCAAGCTGGCCCCTTACGAGTGTGGTATGCCGTTGCTCAGTTCGGTTCAAGAGCGTTTCTCGGTCAAATTCTACATCATCGCGATGCTGTTTATCCTTTTCGATATTGAGTGTGTGTTCCTGTATCCCTGGGCGGTCATGTTTAAGCGTCTGGGGATTTTTGGTTTCGTCGAGATGGGCGTCTTTATTCTGATCCTGCTCGTCGGCTTTATCTATGTTTGGAAAAAAGGAGCTCTGGAATGGGAGTAGAGCAAAACAAGACCCTCGGTAGCGGTTTTATCACCACTAGCCTGGACAAGTTGGTCAACTGGTCGCGTGCCAGCTCAATCTGGCCGATGACATTTGGTCTGGCTTGCTGTGCGATCGAGATGATGGCGACTGGTGCGGCCCGTTTTGACCTTGACCGTATGGGGATTCTGTTCCGTGCTTCGCCGCGTCAAGCTGACGTTATTATCATTGCCGGGACGGTTACCAAAAAAATGCTGCCGGTTATCAAGACCGTTTACGAGCAGATGCCAGAGCCGCGCTACGTTATCGCTATGGGCGCTTGTGCTTCGTCGGGCGGTATTTTCGACACCTACAGTGTTGTCCAGGGGATTGATGAGGCGCTGCCGGTTGATGTTTATATTCCTGGTTGTCCGCCCCGTCCAGAAGGCCTTCTCTATGGGTTGATGAAGCTGCAGGACAAAATGCGGGCTGAGCGGAATACTTTCGGCGCTGCTATCGGTGTCGGTGAAGTAGTCCACAACGAGGTTGTTTAATCGCCTTCAGTGGTGAGGACAGGGATTAAGACAATGAGCGATCAAGCAATTGTTGAAAAATTAAAGGCAAAGTTTTCGTCGGCCGTGCTGAATGTTGTTGAGCATCGTGGTGAAACCACCGTGACTGTTGAAAAGGAGCGGATTGTAGAAATTTGCACCTTTATGCGCGATGAGTGTGGATACAACCTGCTGACCGATCTCTGTGGTGTTGACTATTTGGGACAGGCTCCGCGCTTCATGGTTGTTTATAACATGTACAACATCGATGCCAAGCAGCGTTTCCGGCTCAAGGTTCCGGTGGAGGAGCAGGATGCGAAAGTCGATACCGTTAGTGGTGTTTGGGGGACTGCGAACTGGCACGAGCGGGAGTGTTGGGATCTGATGGGGATCAGTTTTAATAACCATCCCGACCTGCGTCGTATCCTGATGCCTGCTGACTGGGAAGGGCACCCGCTGCGCAAGGATTATCCGGTGCAAGGTCCTGATCGCGAGCCCTATCAGGGTCGTGTTTCCTGATTGACGCGTTAACCAATTCCTTTACTGGACGAGGCATAAAATGGCTTTTAACACCGAAACAATGACCATCAACATGGGGCCCCAGCACCCGTCGACACACGGTGTGCTGCAGCTGATCCTGGAGCTTGATGGCGAGGTCGTTCAAAAAGCGACTCCGCACATCGGTTTTCTGCATCGCGGGACAGAGAAGCTGTCGGAACACCGTACCTATCATCAGGTAATCCCGCTGACAGACCGTCTCGACTACCTGGCACCGATGAGCAACAATCTCGGTTATGTCCTTGCGGTTGAAAAGCTGCTTGGGATTACCGACCAGATTCCCGAACGGGCAAAAGTGATCCGGGTCATGATGGCTGAGTTGACCCGTTTGAAGAGTCACCTGGTTTGGCTGGCATGTCACGCTCTCGATATCGGTGCCATGACTGTCTTTTTGTATTGTTTCCGTGAGCGTGAAAACATCATGGATTTTTATGAGAAGATTTCCGGTGCCCGGATGACCTCCAACTATTTCCGGGTTGGTGGCCTCTCGGCTGATCTCCCAGAAGGTATTGAGGCGGAGATTCGTGCTTTTGCGGAGTCTATGCATGGCCATGTTGAGACCTACGAAGGTCTGCTGACCGGAAATAAGATCTGGCAGAAGCGGACTCAGGGAGTCGGTATCATCAGTAAGGAAGCTGCTATTGACATCGGATTGACTGGTGCTTCGCTACGCGCTTCCGGCGTCGACTGGGACCTGCGTCGCGATAATCCGTACAGTGGCTACGAAGACTACGATTTCGTTGTTCCAGTTCGCGAAGAGTGTGATACCTGGGCACGTTACCACGTGCGCCTCGAAGAAATGCGTCAGTCGGCCCGCCTTGTGCTGCAGGCACTCGACAAGCTTCAGGGGCTTCAGGGGGCTCCGATACTTGCGGATTGCCCGCAAATCTGTCTGCCACCGAAGCAGGATGTTGTTAACACCATCGAGGGTCTGATCCATCACTTCAAGATCATTACTGAAGGCTTTAAGCCGGAACCTGGTGAGATATATCAGGGTGTCGAGGCACCGAAAGGTGAGCTTGGCTACTATCTGGTTTCTGACGGTTCGCCTCGGCCTTTGCGGATGAAGATCCGTCCGCCTTCCTTCGTCAATTTGCAGGCGTTGCCGCAGATGGTTGAAGGGAAGATGCTGGCCGACGTTGTGGCTGTTATCGGAACTTTGGACATCGTTCTCGGTGAAATCGACCGTTAACCCTCAAGTAGTGATCGGATAAGAGGCCATCATGACGGAAACCGCAGAGCAGGTAGCAGAAAATACAGTAGAAGAAATCGATCTAGGGCCGGCCAACAAGGTTATCGATAAGTATATCGATATGTCGGGAAACCTGATGCCGGTGTTGCAGGGGATTCAAGAGGAATATGGTTATATTCCGGAAGAAACCGTGCATCTGACTGCAGAGCGTCTCAATGTCTATCCCAGCCAGATTTATGGTGTCCTTACTTTCTACGCACAGTTTCATCTGGAACCGCGTGGCAAGTACATCATCCGAGTCTGTATGGGGACGGCCTGTCACGTAAAGGGTGCTGGGCGGATCGGCGACACTATCAAGGAAAGGCTCGGGATCGGGCATGCTGAGACGACTGAGGACCTTTTGTTTACCGCAGAATATGTGGCCTGCATAGGGGCCTGCGGTATGGCGCCGGTCATCATGGTTAATGACGCGACCTATGGTAGCATCACAGTCCAGAAGACGGACGAGGTCATCAAAAAATATAAGGCAATGGGCTAATTCTGCCATACACCATGCTGGTATTGAGGATTGATTTATGTCCGAAACTGCTGAAAAGTTAAAAATTCTGATCTGTACGGGGACTGGTGGTCTGGCGTCCGGTGCTGCAAGTGTCAAAGCCGCCTTCGAGGAAGAGTTTGACAAGAAGGGTGTTGCTGGCAAGGTTGCGGACCGTTGCGAGGTTAACGGTACTGGTTGTAGAGGACTCTGTGCAAACGACGTGCTGGTTGATGTTTGTCTGCCCGGGAAAGATCCGATCACCTATGATTTTGTGACTCCGGAGCTGGTTCCGCAGATTGTCGATGAGCATATTCTTGGTGGTGAGCCGGTTGAGAAGAAGGTGGCCGGCAAGTATTACCACGAGTTCCTTGACAAACAGAAGCGGGTTGTCTTCTCTCGCTGCGGTACCATCGACGCCGAAAGCTTGGACCAGTTCCTAGAAACAGGTGGCTTTAATGGCGTCAAAAAAGCTGTCTCGATGACTCAGGATGAGGTTATCGAGGAGGTCAAGAAATCCGGCCTTCGAGGCCGTGGTGGCGGTGGTTTCCCGACCGGTATGAAATGGTCTTTTGCCAAGGGCTCTCCTGGCAATCATAAATATCTGATCTGTAATGCTGATGAGGGTGATCCAGGTGCTTTCATGGACCGCTCGATCCTCGAAGGTGACCCTTATGGCCTGATCGAAGGAATGATGATCGCCGCTTACGCCATTGGTTGTAAGTTTGCCTATGTCTATGTACGGGCCGAATATCCGCTGGCAATCAAGCGTTTGCAGCTGGCGATCGATACCTGCTATGAAAAAGGGTACCTTGGCGAAAAGAACATTTTGGGTCTGCCGATGCCGCTCGATATGCGTATTAAGGCTGGTGCCGGCGCCTTTGTTTGCGGTGAGGAAACAGCCCTGATGGCTTCTATCGAAGGCCAACGTGGGATGTCCCGTCCGCGTCCGCCTTTTCCAGCTGTACGTGGTCTTTGGGGTAAGCCGACCAACATCAACAACGTCGAGACCTATGCCAACGTTTCATACATTTTCTATAATGGCGCTGACTGGTACAGTTCCATTGGTACCGAAGGGACCAAGGGGACCAAGATCTTTGCTTTGACCGGTAAGGTCAAGCACACCGGTCTAGTCGAAGTTCCAGCCGGTATCACCATGCGGGAAGTCATCTATGACGTTTGCGGTGGTATCCTGAATAACCGCAAGTTCAAGGCGGTACAGGCGGGTGGCCCGTCCGGTGGTTGTCTTCCCGGAGAGGCAATCGATGCAGAAGTAGATTACGACTCCTTGATCAAGGCCGGTGCAATGATGGGTTCCGGTGGTCTTGTCGTTATGGATGAAACTACCTGTATGGTCGATATCGCCCGCTTCTTCCTGAACTTTACCCGGGTTGAATCTTGCGGAAAGTGCATTCCCTGTCGGATTGGACTGAAAATCATGCTCGAAATCCTTGAGCGGATCACTGAGGGTAAGGGGCGCGAAGGTGATATAGAGCTGCTTCAGGATATGGCCTACGATATCAAGAAGAGTTCTCTCTGTGGTCTCGGCCAGACTGCTCCAAACCCGGTCCTCTCGACCATTCGTTACTTCCGTGAAGAGTACGAGACCCACATCAAGGAAGGCGAGTGTCCTGCGCACTCCTGCAAGCCGCTGCTGCACTTTGAGGTTGTCGAAGACAAGTGTAAGAAATGCGGTATCTGCCCGCGTGTCTGTCCGGTTGACGCTATCGAATGGGAAAAGGGACAAGTGGCCAAGATTGATTTGGAAAAATGTACCAAGTGTACATCTTGTTACGATGCTTGCCGCTTCATGGCGATCCAATAGTCGCACTCACTGATTTGAGTTGATACGAGGTTAAGATGGTTAATCTTACGATTGACGGAAAACAGGTAACGGTCAGCAAAACAGCCACAATCTATGAGGCTGCTAAGGAAGCTGGCATCTATATTCCCGTCCTTTGCTATGCCAAGAAGCTGCTTCCCTATGGCGCCTGTCGTGTTTGTCTGGTTGAAGTCGAGCAGATGAAGGGGCGTTTAATCCCATCCTGCACCACTCCGGTCACCGAAGGGATGGTCGTCACGACCATGTCTGATGAAATCAGAAAAGTTCGTAAGACTGTGATGGAGTTCCTGCTGGTCAACCATGTTTTGGATTGCCCGGTTTGCGACAAGGGCGGTGAATGTGATCTTCAAGATCTGTCTTACGAGTACGAAGTTGTCTCAAATCGCTTCGAAGGCGAAAAGTTCGATCTCCCTAAAGATGAGATCAACCCTTTGATCGAACGAAATATGAACCGTTGTGTACTTTGCGGTAAGTGTGTTCGGGTTTGCGACGAGGTGGTCGGTTACGGTTCCTACTCTTTCATCAACCGTGGCTTCGAAACCAAGATCGCAACTGCTTTCGATCGTGGTCTGAATTGTGAGTTTTGTGGTCAGTGCGTTTCGATGTGTCCGGTAGGTGCGATTTTGCCTCGCCCCTTCAAATTCAAGGCTCGTCCTTGGCAGCTTAAGGAAATCGATTCCGTTTGTGGCTACTGCGGTAACGGCTGTACCATTACCCTCGGTACCAAAGATAATGAAGTGCAGACCATCCGTTTCAACGATAAGACTGGCGTAAACGACGGGAACCTCTGTATTCGGGGCCGTTTCGGCTACTCCTATGTTAACAGTGATCAGAAGCTGACGAAGCCGTTGGTACGTCGAGACGGTCAGTTGGTTGAGACCAGTTGGGAAGGTGCGATGCAAGCCGTTACCGATGGCTTCAACTCGGCTGGTGACAGTGTCGGTATCATCAGTGGGGCACGGCTGACGAACGAGGAACTGTTCCTGTTGAAGAACTACGGTAAAGCGCTTGGCACCGAAAATCTCGATCATTCCGGTGGCGAGTGCTACAAGGGAGTTACAGAGGGATTGAAAGAAACCCTCGGGATTCAGGCTTCGACCGGGACCTTCCCGCAGGTCGAAAACTGTGACGCCATCCTCTCGATCCGTTCAGATTTCTACGAGACCCATCCGGTGTTTGGCATGGTTGTTAACCAGTCGGTTCGTCGTAACGAGGGCAAGCTGACGGTTATTGCGGACAAGCTCGGCAAGTTTACCAAACTGCCTAATGCACGCACTCTCCTGCATAAGCCGGGTCTTGAATTGAATCTTCTCAATGCCATAAGCGCGGTCTTGATCGAAGAGGGTTTGGCAAAAACTGAAGGTGTTGAAGGGCTCGATGCGTTGAAAGATGCCCTCAAAGATTATTCGGCTGATGCAGTCGCTGCAGCGACTGGCGTTGATGCCGAGGCGATCAAACAGACCGCACGTGAACTGGCTGCCGCTGAAAATGCTGCGATTTTGTTAGCGTATGGTCTGCCTTACACCGCATATAGCAAAGAGCTCGGGATAGCAGCTGCTAATCTGTCGCTGTTGACCGGTATTGCGGGACGTCAGGGTTCCGGTCTTTACCTTTGTGGTGAAAAAGCCAACAGCCAAGGAGCTATAGATCTCGGAATCCTGCCTGGAGCGAATGGGCTTGGTGCTCAGCAGATGCTGACGGATGCCGCAGGTGGCAAGCTAAAAGCCCTCTACATGGTTGGCGAGGATCCAGTTGTGTCTTATCCTGACCGTAGTTTGGTTGAGCAGGCTCTGGAGAATACCTTCCTGGTGGTACAGGACATGTTCTTGACGGAGACAGCGAAGAAGGCTGACGTTGTGTTGCCGGCGGTGTCCTTTGCTGAGAAGAATGGCACTTTCACCAATGCCGAAAGACGCATTCAAAAGGTGCGCAAGGGGATTCAGTCAAAAGGTGAGGCCAAGACCGACTTTGCGATTCTTCAGCAGTTGCTAAAGGCCGCTGGTAAAGATGTGCCGGTTGATGAGGCTGCAGCTTTTGCAGCGCTAGCTGCTGCGACACCGGGCTACGAAGGGGTTTCTCTCGAGATGGTTGGCCCGCAAGGGTACGTGTGGGGTGGTGATATTCTTAAGCCTGAGACAGCCAATCTAATCCCGGTTGCAGGTGGAAAAGCAGTTGACAGCAAATATCAGTTGCTTACTGGAAGTGCCCTATATCACAGCGGCACTGTGTCTACTAAAGCGAAGGGACCTTCGGCAGTAGTTGCAGAGGCTTACATTGAGGTCTGCCGTGAGGATGCCGCTGAACTGGGTCTGGAAGAGGGTGACCTGCTCAAGCTGAAGGCTGAAGGTGGCGAATTGAAGGCCAAAGTAAAAGTCGACCGTCGTTTGCCGAAGGGTGTTTTCTTTGCCCCGTACCATTTTTCAGATATGGAACTGAATCGAGTTTACAGTGGTCAGCCTGTGATCGCTGTCGAGCCGGTCAAGTAATTTATTGTTGTGGTTTGTCGGTGAAGCTAGCCGACTAAATTCGGCAGAAATGCCTTAGACATTAAGGAAGAGGATGGTCATGACGCCAGAAGTTCTGACACTCTCAAACAGCCCGCTTCTTTTCACCATCGCTATGCTGGTGAAGATTCTGGTGGCTTTCGCGGTGACGATGCTGATTGTTGCTTACGCTACTTGGTGTGAGCGGAAAATTATCGGTGGAATGCAGACCCGCATGGGACCTACAATGACCGGCCCCAAAGGGTTATTACAGCCGATTGCGGATGGTTTGAAGCTGTTCTTTAAGGAGGACATCATACCGTCGGAAGCGTATAAGACGGCATTTATTCTGGCGCCGATGATGATTCTCGCACCGGCCTTGATTTCCGTTGCTGTTATCCCGTTCGGTAACGACATCACTGTGACCTGGGATGGCGTGAGCTACATTGTGCCGTTACAGATTACTGACCTTAACATCGGTATCCTGTACATTCTGGCTATGGCCGGCCTCGGTGTCTACGGAATTGTTTTGGCGGGTCTGGCCTCCAACAGCAAATACTCTCTGCTCGGTGGTATCCGTTCCTCAGCACAGATGATTTCCTACGAACTTGCTGCCGGTCTGTCTATTATCGCGGTCTTCATGCTTTCCGAAACCCTGAGCATGCGGGGCATCGTCGAAGCACAGCAGGGTGCGTTGTGGGGCAGCATCAGCTTCCTGCCCAACTGGTATATTTTCACTCAGCCGCTGGCGTTCGGGCTGTTCGTTGTTGGTTCAATGGCTGAAGTTAACCGGACCCCGTTCGACTTGCCGGAAGCGGAAACTGAGTTGGTATCTGGTTTCTGTACCGAATACTCCTCCATGAAGTACGCCCTTTTCTTCATGGCTGAATATGCGAACATGATTACCGTCTCCGCGATTGGTGCAACCCTGTTCCTCGGTGGCTGGGGTGGCCCTTTCCTGGGTTGGATGAACTTCCTGATTAAGGTGTTCGCGTTCATGTTCTTCTTTATCTGGATTCGGGCTACTTTCCCCCGCCTGCGTTACGACCAGCTGATGGCGCTGGGTTGGAAAGTTATGCTTCCCCTGGCACTGGCCAACATCGTGGTTACTGGTGTTGCGGTCCTTCTCTGGCAGTAAACACACGTTGCGTAGAGGATAGTTATGTTTAAAGAGTTCGCCAAAGGCCTGAGTATTACACTGAAGCATCTGTTGCCGGGGAATACCACGACGGTACAGTACCCGAAAGAGAAGCTCCAGATGTCCCCCCGCTTCCGTGGGTTGCATCGTCTCGTTCCCACTGCGGATCGTGAGAAATGCGTAGCTTGCTATCTCTGCCCGACGGTTTGCCCAGCAAAATGCATCACCGTAGAATCGGCTGAGAATGAAAAAGGGGAGAAGTATCCAAAGGTTTATAAAATTGATCTGCTCCGCTGCATTTTCTGTGGCTACTGTGTAGAGGCCTGCCCGATTGAAGCGATCGAAATGACTGATGCTTACGAGTTGGCTAATTACAAGCGTGGGCAGTTCATGTTCGATAAAGAACGTCTACTGAAGAACTAAGAGGGAGCTGCGACCATGGGAATACTGCTTTTTTATTTGACAGCGTTTGTCGCGGTGATCGCCGCTTTCTTCGTCACCAAGTGCCGAAATCCTGTAAACAGTGCGCTCTGCCTGGTTACGAACTTTTTATGTCTGGCGGTGCTTTACGTGATGTTGGAAGCTCCTTTCATGGCAGCAATCCAGATTATGGTATATGCCGGTGCGATAATGGTCTTGATCATCTTCGTTATCATGCTGCTGAATCTTGGCACCTCGGTAAAGGGTAACTATGTCCATGGTCTTGCAGGTGGTGGGGTTCTGGCAGTGCTGATGCTGTTCCTGACTAATCGGTTTGTGGCAAATGGTCAGGCTACAGGCACTGGTGGAGAGATTACCAGCGAAGTCATCAAGAGTGTTGGACACACTGAGTTGATCGGTAGAGCGATGTTTACAGACTTCCTGCTACCGTTTGAGATCGCCTCGATTTTGCTGTTAGTAGCAATCATCGGCGCCGTTGTCCTCTCTAAGCGGAAAATTTAACCGAGTATTAGGTTGGGAGATAGATCATGATTAGCGTACATCATTACCTGCTCTTGAGCGCCATCCTCTTTTCCATCGGCACCCTTGGGGTACTGACCCGGAGAAATGCCATTGTTATCTTCATGTGCATTGAGGTGATGCTCAACTCGGTCAATCTGACTTTTATCGCCTTGTCGAAGCATGTTGGCAATATGGATGGTCAGGTGTTTGTGTTCTTTGTTATGACGGTTGCTGCAGCTGAAGCTGCTGTTGGGTTGGCGTTGATGATCGCATTCTTTAAGAATAAAGAATCGATCGATGTTGACGACTTCAACATGCTTAAGTGGTGATGTTATCCGCCTTAACGGATATTTCAGCTAATAGGAGAGTTTGATGTACAGTAATCTGTGGCTCATTCCGTTCTTCCCGCTAGTGGGGTCGATTATCAATGGCCTGCTCGGTAAGAAGATCAAAAATGAGAAGGTGATCGGCGGACTTGCAACGCTGATGATGTTCTGCTCATTCTTGGTCGCTTGTCAGAACTTCTTCCGGCTGATGGGTGACAGCGTAAAAACCCACCAGGTAGTGATCGGCTCTTGGATGTCGGTTGGCAATCTGCAGATCGATTGGGGTTTTCTGCTCGATCCGCTGTCAGCTGTCATGATCATGATCGTTACCGGTGTTGGTACTCTGATTCACCTCTATTCGATCGGCTATATGCATGGTGAGGTCGGTTTCTACCGTTTCTTCAGCTACCTGAACCTGTTTGCATGTGCAATGCTGATGTTGGTTCTCGGGAACAACGCACTGGTCATGTTTATCGGTTGGGAAGGCGTGGGTCTTTGCTCTTACCTGCTGATCGGTTACTATTTTGAAAAGAAGAGTGCTGGCGACGCTGCGAAAAAGGCTTTCGTTGTCAACCGGGTGGGTGACTTCGGTTTCCTCTGTGGTTTGTTTACGCTCTTCTGGGCTCTCGGGAGCAAGGGTGTCTGGACGGTTAATTTCGTCGAGATTACCGAAAATGCTCATCTGCTTCAGACTGGTGGCTTGCTTGTCACGGTTGTAACTCTCTGCTTCTTCCTTGGTGCTTGTGGTAAGTCGGCCCAGATTCCTCTCTATACTTGGTTGCCTGACGCGATGGAGGGCCCGACTCCGGTCTCCGCTCTGATCCATGCTGCAACCATGGTTACAGCTGGTGTCTACATGATTGGTCGGATGAACATTCTGTTCGCCATGGCGCCGACCACCATGATGACCGTTGCCATTGTCGGTGCGGCGACGGCGTTCTTCGCTGCGACCATCGGTCTGGCTCAGAACGACATCAAGCGGGTGCTGGCATACTCTACTGTTTCTCAGCTCGGTTACATGTTTTTGGCGATGGGTGTTGGTGCTTTTTCCGCCGGTATCTTCCATCTGATGACCCATGCCTTCTTCAAGGCCTGTCTGTTCCTCGGTTCCGGTTCGGTGATTCACGGGATGCATCACGCATACCATCACGCGCACCTGCATGATGACCCACAGGACATGCGTAATATGGGCGGTCTGCGCAAGAAGATGCCGATTACATTCATCACTTTCCTGGTTTCGACCATCGCGATTTCCGGGATTCCATTGTTCTCCGGTTTCTTCTCCAAAGACGAAATTCTTTGGTGGTCATTCGGCTCTAACCGTGGTCACTGGTTGCTCTGGATTATTGGCGCAGTGGCAGCAGGAATGACTGCATTCTATATGTTCCGTCTGGTTTTCATGACCTTTTTTGGCGAACAGAAGACCGATGCACGGGCAAAGGATCATATCCCAGAGTCTCCGTTAACGATCACCATTCCACTGATGATTCTAGGTCTTCTGGCCGTCATTGGTGGTTACATTGGTATCCCGGCTATTCTAGGCGGTTCCAATCGTTTTGAGCATTGGCTTGAGCCGGTTTTCGGTGAGGCCCTGGAAATGCACCACATTGCAGCGCATGGCGCTCATGCGACTGAATATGCCTTGATGGGGATCTCGGTTGCTATCGCTATTATCGGTATCTTCGTAGCATGGACGATGTACATCAAGAACCCGGAATTGCCAGCGAAGTTCACTGCCAAGTTTGCAGGTGCTTACCGCTTGATCTTCAATAAATGGTTCATTGATGAGCTGTACGACTTCCTGTTTGTCAACCCGTGCAAGAGAATCGGTACTTTCCTCTGGAGAGGATTCGATGTGAAGGTTGTTGATGGCGTTGTCAATGGTGTTGCTTGGGTGACGAAGGGGATCGGGGCCGGTCTCAGGTACACTCAGTCCGGTTACCTGCATAACTACGCAGTGGCCATGGTTGTCGGCGTCGTTGTGATCGTCGGTTACTACGTCTTCGGTTAACAGAATACGATAAAGTTACAAGGAGCGATTCAACATGGCCGATAATCTACTTAGTTTAATGACCTTCTTCCCGTTGTTGGGGATGTTGTTTGTCCTCTTCATTCCCCGGGATAATGATGGACTGCTGAAGGGTTTTACCTTGGTGGTCACCCTGATTACCTTTGTAATCAGTCTGCCGCTGGCATTTGACAATGTTTTTGCCACTTCTGGCGGCATGCACTACCGTGAATTCCATGAATGGATCAATATCGGTGGCTTTTTCCAGATGAACTACAATTTGGGTGTCGACGGCATCAGCCTCTGGCTGGTGATGCTGACCACGTTCATCATGCCGATTGCCGTTCTTTCGACTTGGAAAGCCGTAGAGAAGAACAGCAAGGGTTTCATGGCGTTGCTGCTGCTGCTCGAAACCGGTATGCTTGGTGCTTTTGTTTCTCTCGACCTGTTCCTGTTCTATATTTTCTGGGAACTAATGCTGATCCCGATGTACTTCCTGATCGGTATTTGGGGCGGTAAGAACCGCATCTACGCTGCAGTTAAGTTCTTCATCTACACCGCAGTCGGTTCTCTGCTGATGCTGGTGGCGATTATCTTCGTCTACTACTATGCGGTGCAGAGCGGCGCGCTGATCAACGGCTTCGGTATCCAGGAATTTTATAAACTAAATCTTCCATACCACGCCCAATACTGGCTGTTCCTAGCGTTCGGTTTCAGCTTTGCCATTAAGGTGCCGATGTTTCCGCTGCACACTTGGTTACCGGATGCACACACCGAGGCACCGACTGCCGGTTCCGTCATCTTGGCTGCAGTCTTGCTGAAAATGGGCACTTACGGTTACGTGCGTTTTGCCATGCCGCTGTTCCCCGATGCGCTGCCGACCTTTATCCCGTTGCTGGCGACCCTGTCGGTAGTCGGCATCATCTATGGTTCACTGGTTGCCATGATGCAGGAAGATGTAAAGAAGCTGGTCGCCTACTCTTCCGTTGCGCACCTTGGCTTCGTTATGCTCGGTGTCTTCGCAATGAATATGCAGGGTATGGCCGGCGGCATGATTCAAATGATCAACCACGGGGTTTCGACCGGCGCGCTGTTCCTTATCGTCGGTTTCATCTACGAGCGTCGCCACACACGGATGATCACCGAGTTCGGCGGGTTGGCACACAAGATGCCCGTCTTCGCGACCATTTTCCTGATTGTTACCTTCTCTTCCATTGGCTTGCCGGGCACCAACGGTTTCGTTGGCGAATTTCTCGCCTTAATGGGTGCATTTGAGGGTGGCTTGCGCTGGTATGCGGTTGTAGCAACAACTGGTGTCATCTTTGCGGCAGTGTATATGCTCTGGATGTACCAACGTGTCATGATGGGTACAGTGACCAACCCGGCGAACGAGAGTTTGAAAGATCTCTCAGCTCGTGAGGTTGTTGTTATGCTGCCGCTGCTGGTATTTGTCTTCTGGATTGGTGTTTACCCGAACACCTTCTTCGATAAGATGAACCCGGCGATGGAGCAGTTGCTCACCCAAATGGGACATAAGCCGGCAATTGTTGAAGTGCACCATCCTGCTGCTATTCCGGCGGCCCATGCTGTAGAGCATGCCCCGGCAGCACATGGTCACAATTAATATCTGATTAACGGAAGTAAACACTGGTTCCCAAGGAGCTGTTTGATGGACGCAAATCTAGTACAAGAAGCCATCCAGAACGTGAACTTATCGGCGATCATGCCGTCTCTGGTTCTCAGCGGGTTTGGCATGGTCCTGCTGCTGGTGTCGGTCTTTTCACCGCGTGGAAAGACGACTCATGTTGCTTGGTTGAGCTTTATTGCTCTGATCGTCACTGCTTTAGTCTCGCTGGGTTCCTGGAATAACCCTCAGGCCGGCTTTGCCGGAAGCGTAGTGCTGGATAACTTCGCGACCTTCTTCAGCATGACATGTATTATCGCTGCTGGTTTGACCATTCTGATGTCGGATGGCTATCTGAAGCGTGAAGGTTACCCGGTCGGTGAATACTATACCTTGGTTCTGTTTACCACCGCTGGTGCGATGTGGATGGCCTCCGGCACTGATCTGATGACAATATTCCTCGGTCTTGAGGTTTTGTCGGTATCCTTGTATGTTCTTGCCGGTTTCTTCCGTGATCAAACCCGCTCCAACGAGGCAGGTCTCAAGTATTTCTTCCTTGGCGCCTTCTCGACCGGTTTCCTGCTCTATGGTGTCGCACTGCTCTACGGTGTGACCGGAACCACCAAGATTGCTGGTATTGCAGAGTATGTTCAGGCTAACCCGGCAACAACCACTAACATCATGTTTGTTGCTGGTGGCTTGTTGCTGTTGACTGGATTTCTGTTCAAGGTTGCTGCCGCTCCGTTCCATATGTGGACACCAGATGTCTACCAGGGGGCTCCAACTCCGATCACCGCTTTTATGAGTGCTGGACCGAAGGCAGCAGCTTTTGCCGCTTTTATCCGCGTCACCATCATTGGTCTGGATAGCATGCAGGCTGACATTTCGGCAGTGTTCTGGATTCTCGCTGTCCTGACCATGACCATTGGTAACTTTGTCGCTTTAGGACAAAAAGATATCAAGCGGATGCTTGCCTACTCTTCAATTTCTCATGCCGGCTATGCTCTGGTTGGTCTTGTGGCTTGGAATGAGATCGGGTTGACCGGCATCATGTTCTATATGTTGGTCTACACCTTTATGAACATGGGGGCCTTCGCTGTGCTGGTGCTGATTGGTAAGAAAGGGGAGGAAAACCTGACCATTGACGGTGTTGCAGGGATGGGTTATAAGCGCCCAGTGCTTGCAATTGCTCTCAGCATTTTCCTTTTCTCTCTGATGGGTATGCCGCCAACAGCTGGTTTTGCTGGTAAATTCTACATTTTTGCTGGTGCTGTAAAGGCTGGTTACATTTGGCTGGCTGTTCTCGGTGTCCTGAACTCTGCGGTGTCCCTCTACTACTATCTGAAAGTCATGGTTTCCATGTACTTTAAGGATGCTGAAGAAGATTTCGGTTGGGTATCGATGAATGCAGCAACCGCTATTTCCATTGTCATCGCTATTGTCGGTGTCTTGGTAATGGGTATGGTTCCTGGGCCGTTTATGGAGATGGCGAAATTGGCCGGTTTCTAATCGAGTAGATTGATAAGTAGAAAAAGCCCTTCGGAATATCCGAAGGGCTTTTTTTGTCTTTTAAAATGAAGAATCGGTTAGACTGCGAAAATGGATCTGTCTGCATTTCTTGAACTGCTTCAACAGCAGAATGAGCTGCATCAAATTACGGCAACAGTTAGCTGTGATCTGGAACTTGCAGCGCTCAGCCGACTGGAATTTAGCAAACCAGGAGGTGGCAAAGCACTTTTATTTTCACAATTGCAGAATACAGATATCTCTGGAGTAACTAATTTATTCGGTTCGCAGAAACGTCTGTTGAATATCCTTCGTTGCAAATCGACGAACCAGTTGGCTGCACGCTTTAAATCTGCTCTCTTACAAGTTCCCGTAAGGCTTGGCAGTAAAAGAGAAATTGTTTGTGCCTCACAGAGTGAATTGTCACTGGTGCATAAGATCAAACTGACTGACCTGCCGGCAATAAGGAGCTGGCCAGGTGAGAAGGGACGTTACCTGACCCTTGCGCTGACAGTAACTGCTGATCCGGAAGGCGGTGCAATAAACCTCGGTTTGTATCGCGCCGAAATTGTTGCTGATAACAAGATTGCGTTGAATTTTGCTCCTAAATCAGGAGCCGGTAGGCATTTGCAGGCAGCAAGCAAGTTGGGCAAAAATCTACCGGTGGCATTATTTCTTGGTGGAGATCCGGCTTACCTTTACTCTGCTGCGGCACCGCTGCCAGCTGAATATTCTGAATTCGATTTCAGTGCAGCGGCATTCGGGACAGAAAATCGATTTGTCAGCTGTTATAGCCAGAACTTAGTCGTTCCTGTCACTGCCGAGCTTGTTATTGAGGGGTATATCGATCCCAGTCAGCGTTGCCAGGAAGGTCCGTTCGGTAATCATACAGGGCAATACGTTTCCCGTAAGGACTGTCCACTATTGCAGGTGACTGCGATAGCCAAAAAATCTGAACCGATTTTGCCGATTACCGTTGTCGGGCCGCCACCGAGCGAGAATGTCAATCTTGGTAAAGCGAATGAAATTCTGGTTGGGGAAATGCTGAAAATCGATTACCCGCAAATTATCGATCTGCAGATGCCGCTTGAGACAATTTTTCATGGAGTTAGTCTGATATCGGTCCGCCATCCAGAGCAGAACGCAAATCGAGAACTGATTGATGCTTTATGGCATAACAGTCCGCTTAAACAAGCCAGATTGCTAGTGCTGCTGGATGAGGATATTGAACTTGGTGATAGATCACAATGCTGGTGGCGCTGCATTAATCTGCTCAATGGCAGCAAGATTTATCAGGACCGTGGGCGGATTGCCATCGACGCTACAGGGGTCGACCTGAAGTCTTTGGTAAGGGAAGATCGGCACACCAAGGAACTGCTTAAAAATCGTATGCGCGAATATAACTTCTGACCTCCAAACGATGATGTCTGCCGCAATAACCTCAAATACGCCCCTGACAACGCTGGCCAATGTTTTCGGTTATCAATCCTATCGACCTTTTCAAAAAGAAGTGATCGAGCATTTGATAAACGGAAAAGATGCCTTTGTGTTGATGCCGACCGGTGGTGGAAAGTCACTTTGTTACCAGATCCCGGCGCTGCACCGTCAGGGGATAGCGATCGTTGTCTCTCCTTTGATATCTCTGATGAAGGATCAAGTCGACGCGTTACGGGCTAATGGTGTTAGCGCCGCTTGTTACAATTCATCTCTCGTTGCTGCTGAGGCACGGCAAGTGTTGGCCAAGCTGCATGCTGAAGAGCTGGACCTGCTTTATGTTGCACCGGAGCGTCTGCTTTCGGATGGCTTTATTGAACGGCTTCAAGACCTCTCGATTGCCTTGTTTGCCGTTGATGAGGCGCATTGCGTTTCGCAGTGGGGACATGATTTTCGTCCCGAATATGTACAGCTCGGTCTACTGCGACAGCTATTTCCTGCCGTCCCGATGGTGGCCTTGACGGCAACAGCAGAAAAGCAGACCCGTATTGATATCCTGCAACGTTTGCAGTTAAATGCTCCCCTTCAGGTCATCGCCAGCTTTGACCGGCCCAATATTCGTTACACAGTGATCAATAAAGCAAAACCTTATCAGCAACTGAGCGCATTTCTCGAAAATCGTCAGCAGGAGGCTGGAATCGTTTATTGCCTAAGCCGTAAGCGGGTCGAAGAGGTAGCGCGCAAATTGCGTGAGGATGGTGTTGAGGCGGCGGCATACCATGCCGGACTCCCTGCTGAAGTGCGCCAGCGGGTACAGGAAGACTTTTTGCGCGATGATCTACAGGTTGTGGTGGCAACCGTTGCTTTCGGCATGGGGATCGATAAGCCGAATGTCCGTTTTGTGGTTCATTATGACCTGCCGAAAAATATCGAAAGCTACTATCAGGAGACCGGACGGGCCGGTCGTGACGGTTTGCCAGCAGAGGCATTGCTGTTGTTCGGTTACGGCGATATTGCCATCAGTCGTGGACTGATTGAAAAGAGTGATAACGCTGCACAGAAGCGGATTGAAATTCACAAACTCAATGCCATGGTTGCCTTTGCCGAATCGGGTACCTGCCGACGGCGGGCGCTGCTGGGGTATTTCGGTGAAACATTAAGAGACGATTGCGGCAATTGCGACATCTGCCTGAATCCGCCACAACGGTACGATGCCACAGAAGATGCGCAAAAAGCTCTTTCTTGTGTTTATCGGGTCGGACAGCGGTTCGGAATGGCGCATGTCATCGACGTGTTACGCGGAGCCAAAACTGAGCGGATTTTGTCTCTTCGGCATGATAAGTTATCGACCTATGGCATCGGTCGGGAGCAAAATCAAGAAAGTTGGGGACACCTGCTGCGGCAACTGATCCACCATGGGTATCTCGAACAGGATATTGCTAATTATTCGGTGTTGAAGCTGACTGAGGCTGCTCGTCCGCTGCTGCGCGGTGAACTTGAATTGACGATTACCGAGCCGCGGCTGAGAGCGGAGAAAAAAAAGAAACCGGAGCGCAAAATCGTCGGTTTGGAATATGATCAGGAGCTGTTCAACCTGTTGCGCGTCTTGCGCAAGCAAATCGCCGACCGCGACGGGGTGCCCCCATACGTGGTTTTTGGTGACGCCAGCCTTGCCGAGATGGCGGCAAGGCTGCCGACCGATGAAGGTAGCTTTTTGCAGATTAACGGGGTTGGCCAGACCAAGTTACATCGCTACGGTGCTGAATTCATCGAAGAAATTATCGGCTTTTTGTGCCGCTGAAATAAGGAGTTGCAGGTGAAAATCATTTCGTTCAATGTTAATGGACTACGTGCCCGGCCGCACCAGATGCAGGCGCTAATCGAGCAGCATCAGCCTGATATCATCGGCCTTCAGGAAACTAAAGTGCATGACAGCGAATTCCCGCTGGAGATGATTGAATCGTTCGGTTATCAGGTTGTCTATCATGGGCAGAAGGCTCATTACGGTGTCGCCACCCTCTCGAAGCTTGAACCGCTGGATGTGGAAAAGGGGTTTCCTGGCGAAGACCCGAAGCATCAGCGACGTTTGCTCATCTGCAAATATAAATTAGCCGATGGCCGGATCATGCGTGTGGTTAACGGATATTTCCCGCAAGGGGAAAACCGGGAGCATCCAGAAAAGTTTCCCAATAAACGGAATTTTTACGCCAACCTACGGGGTTGGCTGCAAAAAAAGGCGAACCCGGACGAGTTGCTGGTGGTGCTGGGCGATATCAATGTCTCGCATCGCGATGCCGATGTCGGCATCGGAGTGGAAAATGCCAAGCGTTGGTTACGCACCGGCAAGTGCAGTTTTCTGCCGGAGGAGCGGGAATGGCTGGAGAACCTGTACACCTGGGGGTTACATGACACCTTCCGCAAACATCATCCGACTGCCGATGATCGATTCAGCTGGTTCGATTATCGTTCTCGAGGCTTCAGCGTCGAGCCGAAGCGTGGTTTGCGGATCGACCAGATCATGGTCAGCCAGCCGCTCTACGACCTGTGCCTGGATAGTGGGATCGATTATCAGATCCGCGGCATGGAACAACCGTCCGATCACTGCCCGATATGGGCCACTTTCGATCTGTAAGAAGGTGGAACTGCGGTACTTTTGCTACGCTGGAAATGAAAAAAAGTTGACAAAATACAACATGGGTTGGCTTGTCGCAGGTAACCCCTTGATAATTGGATACTTTAGGTGGCTGGCATCTTTGATGCAGGGTCATTTGTAGATATATGACGTGATTTGGCTACAAGAGGTGTCTGATGAAAAATTTTCGTCGTAACCTGCTGGTTCATGTACTGCCGATTACGCTGCTCATGCTAGTCATGGCGTTTGCCATGGTGTTGGTCAACCTGAGTTTTTAGCGTGAGATTGTCCTACTCCGCTTAACCAGGACGAACTCGAAAGAGCACTAATCCGGTTGATACAACCAGCCCCGCACAAATAAACAGGGGCGTATAGCCTGCCAGTTCACCAACTTGGCCCAGTATCAAGGCTCCCAAAAATGCCCCTGAGTCAATTCCCCCGGTAAAAATACCTGTCACTTTGCCACGGATGCTGTACGGTTCGTCGCGAACCGCCATTGCATTTAAGGCCGGAAACAGCAGGCCGTGGCCGATGCCGAAGATAAAACCGACAGCGATCAGCAACAAATCTCCATGTACTAAAGGGATCAGCAGCAAGCCGCTGGCGGCCAGGATCAAGCCCCAGGGAATAATTTGGTTCTCGCCAATCCGATCCGCCAGCCGACCTGCACTGAAACGAACCCCAACGGCAGCGCAGGAATAAGCTAGGTAATAGAATGAGATGTAACTTAACTGACGATCTTCTGCGAGCGGTGCAATAAAATTTCCGGTTGCTGCCAAGCCGAAGCCGAACAGCATTGCCAACCCGCCACAGACCAGTTGTTTCCGCTGTTTTAGCAGGGAAAAAAATGATGGAGTTGCTTGGTCCGTAATTAACTGGTGTCGGTCATTGATCGGCAGATGGATCAGCAGGCCCAGCGCGGCCATCGCCGTGGCGGTCAGAAAAAAAGCCTGAAAGCCGAACGTTTCCAGAACTGGCTCAGCCACAGCAGGACCAACCGCCAGGCCGATCAACCCGGAGGTGCCGAACATGCCGATTCCCTCATTTAACCGGTCATGAGGAATGAGATCGACAATAAAGGTGAACACCGCTGTAAAACAGATCGCCAGACCGATGCCGTGTACAATCCGCATTGTCAGTAGCGGCAGGTAATAGTTTTTCAAGGGGCCGCTCAATAGCAGGTGCAGAAGCGGGAGCAAGGTCATGATCAGGCAGCCGAGACTGAAGCTGCGCTTGCGCCCAAGGCGGTCGATCATTTCCGCAACCCAGGGGCGGCACAAAGCCGATGCCAGGGCGAAGATTCCCATAATGATACCGATATCCTGCTTGCTGCCCCCGTTAGTCGTGATGAACAATGGAAACAGGAAAAAAGCAGAGTAGCTGGAAACCAGCGACAGATTGGCGATATAAAGAACAGCAAAAGCCGGGGTATAAAGCATCGGGGCTCCGTATCAACTAAGCAAGGATCTTGCTGCCCTGCAAGGTCAGCAGAGCGACGCTGAGGTAGCGCAGTCCCTTACCGGTTGTTACCAGCAGTAGAAAGTGCAGCAGGGGTGTTTTCAGACTGCCGCTGACCAGGCAAAGGGGATCACCCACAACCGGCAGCCAGGAGAGTAGCAGCGTCCAGCTTCCGTAGCGATTGAACCAACGCCCTGCCGCTTGCTGCTGGGATGGTTCTATACGCAGAAGTTTGCTGATCAACCATTCGCTGCCGCCACGGCCGATCAGGTAGCTGGAAAGGGCACCAAGCGAGTTGCCGAGGGTCGCCACTGCAACGGTGTTGAGTGGACTTGAGCCATCGAGCAACAGCGCGACCAACAGCCATTCCGAGCCAAGCGGCAACAGGGTCGAAGCGCAGAAGCTGAGCAGCAACAGTGACAGTAATCCGTATTCGGTCAGTAGTTCTGGCATGCTGCATGATAGCAGAGCCTCTGGCGGATGGAAATGACGGAAAAGCCCTTGTTCCCTGATCCGGCCGGGTGTAAAGTATCCGTTTCAAAAATGACAATCGCAAAGGATTTTAAATTGATGGACAGGGCGGCAATTTTCGAAAAAATCACCACGCTGTTGGAAATGATTAAATTTTCTCACACCATCTTTGCGTTTCCGTTCGCCTTGATGGGGGTGGTGTTGGCGTCGCTGGCCAGCGGCGAGCTACCGAGTTTCGGGCAGGTGTTCTGGATCTGCGTCGCCATGGTCGGCGCACGCAGTGGCGCAATGGGGATAAATCGCCTAATAGATGCAAAAATCGACGCTGAAAACCCCCGTACCACCGAGCGGCATATCCCCGCTGGCAAGGTTTCGGTTTTCGAAGCGGGCTGCTTCATCGTCGTTTCGCTGGTGGTGCTGCTGTTTGCGGCCTGGATGCTCAACCCGCTCTGTTTTTATCTGGCGCCGATCGCCATCGGTTTTTTTGTTCTTTACGCCTACAGCAAACGTTTTACCCACTACGCCCATCTGGTACTCGGTATCTGTCTGGCCGCAGCGCCGATCGGTGCCTGGGTTGCGCTGCGTGGAGACCTCGGCTGGTCGGTCGTCTCGCTCGCGCTGGCCGTACTCTTCTGGGTGGCCGGGTTCGACATTTTCTATGCCTTGCAGGATTATGAATTCGATGTCGAGCGTGGCCTGCACTCGATCCCGGCGAAACTGGGCATGAAAAAATCGTTCTGGCTGGTTGAGGTGTTCCACTTTCTGATGGTGTTTTTCCTGCTATTGGTCTACCCCGGTAGCGGCTTGGGGGCGATATATCTGGTCGGTGTGGTGGTGGTGGCCTGCATGCTGCTTTACGAACACAGCTTGATCAGGCCGGGTGATCTGTCGAAGCTGGATGCTGCGTTTTTCAATATGAACGGATACATCAGCATGACCATCTTTGTCTTTACCCTCGCAGATGCGGTAGCCTGAGGCAATGGAGAAAATAGTTGTTTGCATAACCGGTGCATCCGGCTCGATTTACGGACTGCGTCTGGTCGAGGAACTGCTTAAGGCCGATAAGCAGGTTTGCCTGCTTTTAAGCGATGCCGGAAAGCAGGTTTTGTCTTTTGAGACCGGTCTGAAGTTGGCAAATGAAGCGCAGGATTGTCTGGCTCAGCTACGGCAACACTTTTCCGCTGAAGAAGAGCTGACGCACTACGGGCTGAAGGATTTTTTCGCCCCGGTGGCAAGTGGTTCCAGCGCCCCGGATGGGGTGGTGATCTGTCCCTGTTCCATGGGCACCGCCGGGCGGCTTGCTGCCGGTTTGTCGGATAACCTGCTCGAAAGGGTGGCGGATGTTGCTCTCAAGGAACAGAAAACGCTTCTGCTAGTGCCGCGCGAAACCCCTTTACACCAGATCCATCTGGAAAACCTGCTGCGCCTCTCCCAATCCGGAGCCCAGATCCTGCCTGCCATGCCCGCTTTCTACCAGCGACCGGAATCGGTCGAGGACCTGGTAGATTTCGTGGTCGGCAAAACCCTCGATAGCCTTGGCGTGGAGCATCAGCTGTTTTCCCGCTGGGGAGCAGAAAAATAACTACGGATAACCATGAATCAGCTTTTTAGAAGTCTGCGGGAAAAAGTCGACGCCGGAACAAGAATAACAGATGCCGAGGCCCTGATGCTGTTCGAGTCGAACGAGCTGCTGGCGATCGGTGAGCTGGCTGCCTTGGCGAACCGCAAGAAGAACGGCGACCGGGTTTTCTTCAATGTCAACCGGCACATCAACTACACCAATCTTTGCGTAAATCGATGTAAATTCTGCGCCTTTTCCAAGGAATCTGGCGAATCTGGCGAGTATACCCTGGCGCTGAAGGATGTGCGCAGTAAGGCGCAGGAAGCAGCCGCTGTCGGGGCGACCGAAATCCATATTGTCGGCGGTTTGCACCCCGAGTTACCGTTCGATTTCTATTTGCAGATGCTGCGCACCGTCAAAGAGGTTTCCGGCGATTTGCACATCAAGGCCTTCACCGCCGTGGAGATTGACTATTTCACCCATTTGGCCGAGTTGACTATCCCACAGGTGATCGAAGAGCTTAAGGCTGCGGGACTCGATTCTTTGCCGGGTGGCGGTGCGGAAATCCTCGGTCAGCAAGTGCGCGATAAAATCTGTCCGGAAAAAATCAGCGGCGTGCGTTGGCTGGAAGTGACCGAAATGGTCCATCGGGCCGGGCTCAAATCGAATGCCACCATGCTGTTCGGCCATCTTGAGGAGTATCGTGATCGGGTTGAGCATCTGTCCCTGCTGCGTGAGCTGCAGGATCGGACCGGTGGGTTCCAGACCTTTATCCCGCTTGCCTTTCAGCCGGACAATACGAGGGTTCCGGGCGCCAAGGGGGTCGGCGGTGTCGATGCCCTGAAGACCTTGGCAATCAGCCGGCTCTACCTCGATAATTTCCAGCATGTCAAAGCTTACTGGGTGATGCTCGGCTTGAAGATCGCCCAGACCGCTCTTTGCTTCGGGGTCAATGATCTGGACGGAACCGTGGTTGAGGAGAAAATCGGCCATGATGCCGGTGCAGATTCGCCGCAGGCGCTCAGCAAAAACGGAATTATCGAGCTGATCCGCAAGGCGGGGCGATCCCCGGTTGAGCGGGACACCCTGTACAACGAACTGAAGGTGTACTGATGCTGCCGACGATCCAACAGCAACTGGCCAAAGGGCAGGGGATTGATCGTGCGCAGGCGTTGTTTCTACTCACGGAAGCCGACCTGCTGGAAATCGGCAAGCTGGCCGATGGAATCCGGCGGCAGAAGCATCCGCATGGCCGGGTGACCTTCGTTATCGATCGCAATGTCAATTACACAAACGTTTGCGAGTCGAAATGTAAATTTTGCGCCTTTTATCGCAACGAGGGGGACAGCGACGCCTATACCCTCGACTATGAAGCCATCTTCGCCAAGGTGCAGGAACTGGTCGATCACGACGGCACCCAGCTGCTGATGCAGGGTGGGCTGCACCCCTCCTTAAAGATCGACTGGTTCGAAGAGCTGTTTCGGCAGCTCAAAGAGCGCTTTCCGCAGGTGCAGATTCATTCGCTGTCACCGGCTGAGGTGATCCATATCGCCAAGCTTTCCGGACTGTCGATGCCGGAGTGCCTGCTGCGGCTACAAGCGGCCGGACTGGCCTCGGTGCCGGGCGGCGGTGCCGAAGTGCTGGTAGATGATGTGCGCCAGGAGATTTCACCGAACAAAATCGGCTGGCGGCAGTGGGCGCAGGTGATGGAGGAGGCGCACCGACTAGGGATGCGCACCACCGCGACCATGATGTTCGGCAGCAAGGAAAAGCCGCAGGATATCGTCGAGCACCTGTTCCGCATCCGCGATATCCAGCAGAAGACTGGCGGCTTCACCGCCTTCATCCCCTGGACTTTCCAGCCGGACAACACCGAACTGGGCGGCGAAACCGCCAGTGGCATCGAGTACCTGAAAGTGTTGGCGCTCTCAAGGATCGTGCTCGACAACGTCGACAATATCCAGGCTAGTTGGGTGACCCAAGGTGCGCGGATGGCGCAGGTGGCGCTGTTTTTTGGCGCTAACGATCTGGGCGGAACTATGCTGGAAGAGAATGTCGTTGCCGCCGCCGGGGTTTCCTTTCGCATGTCGCGCGAAGAGATTATCGATTTGGCCAGCGGGACCGGGTTTGTTCCCGCGCGCCGGACCACTGAATATCAAATTTTAGAGGAATATCAAGATGTTGCCACTGCGTAAAAATATTGCCGAGATGGCTGGCTACGTACCCGGTTTTCAGCCGCAGGAAGAAGGCTGGATCAAGCTGAACACCAATGAGAACCCCTATCCGCCTTCACCGATGGTGGCCGAGGCGATCGTGGCGGAGATGGGCAACGGTGGCGAAAACCTGCGCAAGTATCCGGATGCGGGCAGTAAAGAGGCTCGTCAGATCGCTGCCGAGCTATACCGGGTCGACCCGGAGTGGGTGATTATGGCCAACGGCTCCGATGAACTGCTCAACAACCTGATCCGCGCCTTTGCCGGCGAAGGGGAGGAGGTTGCCTACATCCATCCCTCCTATTCCTACTATGCAACCCTAGCGGAGATTCAGGGCGCCAGGATCCGCACCTTCGGTCTGACCGAAGATTTCAAGATCGCTGACTTCCCGGAGCGCTACGAGGGGAAGCTGTTTTTCCTCACCAGCCCGAATGCGCCGCTCGGTTTTGTTTTCGACAACAGCTACATTGAGAAGCTGGCCCAGCGCTGCAGTGGTATCCTGGTGGTCGATGAGGCTTACGCTGATTTTGCCGACGACAGCGCCATGCGCTTGGTACAGAAGTACGAGAACGTCGTCGTCACCCGCACCTTCTCCAAGAGTTACTCGCTGGCCGGGATGCGGCTCGGCCTGGCGATCGCCCGGCCGGAAGTGATTCAGGCACTCGACAAGATCCGCGATCACTACCACCTCGACCGGTTGGCGCTGGTGGCGGCCAGCGCCGCGCTCAAGGACCAAGAGTATCTGCGGCTGAACGTGGGCAGGGTGCGCAACGTACGGGACTGCTTCAGCAATGATCTGAGAACATTCGGCTACCAAGTGATCCCTTCGCATGCCAACTATGTTTTCGCGGTGCCGACTGACCGGGATGGCAAGCGGGTTTACGAAGCCCTTTTTAAGCGGAAAATCCTGGTGCGCTATTTTTCCGACCCATTATTGCAGCATGGCTTGCGGATCTCGATTGGCACGCGTGAAGAGATGCAGAAAACCCTAGCAGCGTTGCGCGAGATTGGTTGAACGGCCTTTTCCACCCGATGCCGTAGCCGGGCGATTGCTGGCCTGGTACGCTAAGCAAGGACGCGAGCTGCCTTGGCGGCAGACCCGCAACCCCTACCGGATCTGGCTGTCAGAGATCATGCTGCAGCAGACCCGGGTCGAAGCGGTAATCGGATACTACCAACGGTTTCTGGAAAACTTTCCCAGCGTCGAGCATCTGGCGGCGGCGCCGCAGGCTGCGGTCATCGACCTGTGGGCCGGACTCGGTTACTATGCCCGTGCCCGCAACCTGCACGCGGCGGCCAAGCTGGTGGTCGAACAGTTTGGCGGCATTTTCCCGCCATCGCCAGAAGAGCTGCAGCGGTTGCCGGGGGTGGGCAGATCGACGGCTGGAGCGATTGCCGCGCTAGCGTTTGAGCAACGGGCAGCGATTCTTGACGGCAATGTGAGGCGAATTCTCTGCCGCCTGTTTGCTTGGCAGGAACCGCCTCGTTCGAGTGCGGCGGAAAAGCAGCTTTGGCAGTGGGCGGAGGAGCTGACCCCGCAGGCAAGAGTGCATGACTATACCCAGGCAATTATGGATCTGGGCGCAACCGTTTGTTTGCCGCGCAAGCCGTTCTGTGACAGCTGTCCGCTCCACGAGCTATGTCAGGCGCGGCGACTCGGTCTTGAGCAACAGTTGCCGTTGAAGCAGAAAACCAAGCCGGTGCCCATCCGGTATGAGACGGCACTGCTGCTGGAGCGTGAAGGTCGCTATCTGATCAGGCGACGACCTGCCAACGGCTTACTCGGTGGACTCTGGGAGTTTCCGACCGTAAGCTTGGCAGACGGGGATGCGGCAGAGGCAAAGTTGCAGCTGCTGATGCATGAGTTCGCGGTCAGTGGCGAACTGCAACCGCTTGGTAGTATCCAGCATCTCTACAGCCATTTTCGCCTCGTGTTGCAGCTGTATAGGTTGTCGATTAGCGATTGGCCGCAGGTTGCGGAAGTGGAAAATGACTGGCGTACCGTTGCAGAACTTAATCACGCGGCGCTGCATGGCGCCCACAAAAAAGCTGTCGGGAAAATCCCGGCTACTGGAGAATAAATGTCGCTACCACCCATTTTGACCAGTACCGAACAGGTTGCCGATTTAGCGCAAAAGCTGGCAGAATACACGATAATTGCCGTTGATCTGGAAGCCGATTCGATGCACAACTATCAGGAGAAAGTTTGCCTGCTGCAGTTTTCCACGGCCAATGAAACGGTGCTGATCGATCCTTTGGCCGGGGCGAATTTGGAACCGCTCAAGCAGCTGCTGGCCGATCCCCAAGTGCGAAAAATTTTCCACGCCGCTGATTATGACATCCGCTGCCTGGCGCGCGATTTCAACATCGAGATCAACGGGTTGTTCGATACCATGATTTCCTGCCAGTTTCTCGGCGAAGAGAAGTTCGGTCTGGCAGATGTGTTGCGCAAGTATTTCGAAGTTGAGCTAGACAAGCAGTACCAGCGAGCTGACTGGTCGAAACGCCCCCTTACCGAGGGAATGATCCGCTACGCCGCCGAAGATACCAACCACCTGCACCGGCTGGTCGAGATCCTCGAGCAGCAGCTGATCGAAAAGGGGCGGCTTGAATGGGTGCAGGAGGAATTCTCGCTGCTGGAAAAGGTCCGTTTTGCCGTTCATGACGGTCCGCTGTTCCTCCGCTTCAAAGGGGCCGGGACTCTCGCGCCGCGACAGCTGGCGGTGCTGGAAAACCTGCTGCAATGGCGCGATGAGGAGGCGCGGCGGCGCGACTGCCCGCTCTACAAGGTGCTGGGCAACAAGTCGCTGCTGCATCTGGCCAAACTGAAACCGACCGGACGGAAAAAGCTGCAAGAGGTGGAAGGATTGTCCCCGCGCCTGAGCGAGCGTTACGGCGGCAAACTGCTCCATCAGGTCGCCATGGCCCTCGATCTGCCCGAGGCTGAGCTGCCGGTCTACCCGCGCGGCGAGAGGCGCCAGAAAGATCTGCAGGTTGATAAACGCCTGAACCGGTTGAAGGATTGGCGAAAAAAGATTGCGGCCGAGCTGGCCCTCGATCCGGGGGTGCTGATCAACAATGCCCTGCTCGAGGAACTGGCCCGGAAACAGCCACGTTGCGAGGGTGATTTTCCGCAGATCGATCTGTTGAAGAATTGGCAACGGAAGGTGCTGGGCGAAGGGATCCTGCGAATCTTGAATTAAGCGTCACCATGGCTGCCTGGCGGGGGGAGAAAAAATGCCAGGATAACGGCGCAGCCGGTCAGCGCTGCCGAACTGAGGTAGCTGCCGGTGAAGGTGCCACTGCTTTCCGCGACCATCCCCGCTACCGCCGGTCCGAGCGTTTGGCCGATGGCGAAACAGAAGGTGATCAGGGAAAAGCCAGTCGCCGCCCGTGCCTTACCCAGATAGTCGCCAACCGCAGCGGCCATGATAGCGGGGATAGCGAAGGCTGCCACACCGTAAAGTACGACCGAACCGAAAACTGCCGTTGTCCCCAGATTTAACCCTGCCAGCAGGTAGGCCAGCGTCTGGACGCTGAAGACCACCATCAAACCGCCTTTCCGCCCGACGCGGTCGGAAAGCGTACCGAACAGGGTGCCGGAAAAGAGGCTGAAAAAGCCGACCCATGACCAGAAATGCCCGGCGCTTGCTTCTGGAAAAGCGTATTCCTCGATCATCGTGGTTACGATGAAGGTGCCGTAAATGACATAGGTTGCGCCGAAAACGAAATAAAGCGCGCCAAGATGGGCGAGAATCTGCACGCTGCTGAAGCGCCCTTTGGTTATCGCCGGGTCATAATCGTCGAGCGATTTTTTCCCCACCGGTTCCAGTCCCTTTTCCGCCGGGTTGTTGCGGATCAGTGCTGTAGCAAACAGGGCAATGAGCAAAACGATCAACGCGATCAGCAACCAGCCCGCCCGCCAGCCGTCCGGGCCGAAACGATTGTTGAGGTAGGGGATGGCAAAACCGGAAAAAATAATGGCGAAGCCGCTGCCGATGACGATCAGCCCGGCCGCTTGTCCACGCCGCTCGCGACGGAACCAGTAGGAAACCAGAACCATCAACGGGATGTTCGCCAAGCCGCTACCGATGCCGACCAGAGTATAGAGGATCAGCACCGGAATATAGCTGCGGCTGATGGCGATAGCGAGAATGCAGCCGCTGATCAGAAACAGTCCGCAGGAAATCAGCTGGCGCGGGCTGAAGCGGTGCAACAGCAGCGGTGTTGCCCCGACCGCAACCAGATAACCGGCGAAGTTTGCCGTGCCGAGCAGCCCCATGTCATCATAAGACATGGATAAGGCATCGCGCATCGCCGGCAGCAGCATGCCGAAGGCAAACCGGGCCAGCCCCAGGCAGGCGACGATGGTCAGGGTGCCGACGATGACGATCACCCAGCCGTAATGAATGCCCTTGTTCTGTGGCATTGATTTGTGAGGAGCGGCTTCTTTCATGACGCCTGATCTTACTTGGCGGTGGTTGATTCGCAAAGCAAAAGGTCTGGGTTTGGAAATTTGTTTACAGAGACTGTAGAAAAGTTCGGGCAGACTATATTTGTCTGCCCGAAAAGGTTGCAGGAACTGCCTAAGTCACCTGTTTTACTTGGTTTATTCCTGATCTCTGTTTATTGCTTCGGCGCTGTCATTGCGGCCGGATCGAGCAGTTTATCCAGTACCTCGGCGGCGACGCCTTCTTTAAGCGCTAGTTCTCTTAACGTCTGCCCTGTTTTATGGGCCTGCTTGGCCAGCTCTGCCGCTCGGTCGTAACCGATCTCCGGGACCAGGGCTGTAACCAGCGCCAGACTTTGTTCAAGCAGTTCGGCACAGCGTTGCTCATCTGCCTGTAGGCCACCGAGGCATTTCTCCTCGAAAGCGCGAATCGCTTTACCGAGTAGTTCGATGCTTTGCAGAATGTTGTGCGCCATCACTGGCATCATCACGTTCAACTCAAAGTTGCCGGATAGTCCGGCCAGCGCGACGGTAGCGTCGTTGCCGATCACCTGAGCACAGACTTGCAGCAGCGATTCGGCCATCACTGGGTTGATCTTCCCAGGCATGATTGAACTGCCCGGTTGTACCGCCGGCAGGATCAGTTCGCCGATCCCGCAGCGGGGACCGCTGGCCAAAAAACGAATGTCGTTGGCAATTTTGAACAGGCTGATGGCGCAACCTTTCAGGCTGCTGCTGGTGGTTACCAAGGCATCTTTGGCACCCTGTGCTTCGAAATGATTGCTCGCCTCGCGAAACGGCAGACACGTCTCCCGAGCGATGGCGGCGATGGTTTTTGCACCGAATTTGGGGTGGGTGTTAATGCCGGTACCGACTGCGGTGCCGCCGAGGGCCAGCTCGTACAGGGAACTGCTGCTGACGGATAAGCGTTCATGAGCAAGCTCGACCTGCCGGGCATAACCGGAAAAAATCTGCCCCATATTGACGGGAGTCGCATCCTGTAGGTGGGTTCGGCCAATTTTGAGGATGTTTTTGAACTCTTCGGTCTTTTCCATCAATTGCTGCAATAACTGCTCCAGGGCTGGGAGCAACCGATGATGCAGCTGTTCGGCGCAGGCAATGTGGATAGCGCTGGGGAATACGTCGTTGCTCGATTGCCCCAGATTGACCTGGTCGTTCGGGTGAACCGCTTTGCTGCCTATCGGGTGACCGAGCAGCCGGGCCGCCCGGTTGGCGATCACCTCGTTCGCGTTCATGTTGCTGCTGGTACCGGATCCGGTCTGGAAAGTATCGACCGGGAACTGCGTGTTCCATTTTCCTTCCACCACCTCGGTGGCGGCACGGATGATGGCTTCGGCAATATCGGCATCAAGCAGCCCCAGTTCAAGATTGATTTGCGCGGCATGTTTTTTGATCAGCCCCAGGGCACTGATCATCGATTTATCCAAGGGAATGCCGGAAATGGGGAAATTTTCGATTGCGCGGGCGGTCTGGGCTCCGTATAGAGCGTCTTCCGGAACCTGCATTTCGCCTAAAGAATCCTGTTCGATACGATATCCATCCATCGCGGGTTCCTTTCTTGTCAATAAAGCCGGTTATTCAGTTCTCATATCTTCAAAGAATAGCGCCCCAGCGGCGGCTGTCAAAGCCGCTTTCTTTCCCGCCTGCCATAGGCTATGATGCCCGCCATGGATAGTATCGCTTTATCGCTGATTGTTTTTTCCGCGTTGATGCACGCGCTCTGGAACCTGCTGGTCAAGCAGAGCAAGGACAAAACCATCTTCATCTGGTGGATGTTTCTCTGTTCCTGGAGCATGATGAGCATTTTCATGTTCACCTCCGGGTTCGGTCTGCCCGAACTTACGCCACGTTCGCTGCTGTTGGCGCTAGCCGCGGCGATCTGTTTTGTGCTCTATCATTGGTTCACCGGTATCGCCTACCGCGAGGGCGATCTGTCGATGACCTATCCATTAGCGCAAACCTCAATGCTCTATGTGCCCTTCTGGGGGGTGATGCTGCTCGGCGAACAGTTGAGCCCGGTGGGAGCGGTCGGGATTGTCTTGATTGTCGCCGGGGCCTATTGCATCCAACTGCGTGGCTTGGCGCCGGAAGAGATCGTTCGACCGTTTTCGCAACTCGGCAACCGCTCCGTGCAAGCCGCCCTGTTTGCTGGTTTTATCTACTCCATCGGGGCCATTATCGACAAAACCGGAGTAGATGATTATTCCGCCTATCACTTTACCTATGTGCTGGTTTTTTTCATGCTTTGCATCATGTCGCTCAACCTGCTGCGGCCAAATTATCGTGGTCGGGTTCTAGAGGAATTTCGGCAGAGTCGCTTGCTGGTGCTCTGGTCGGGGCCGGTGATGCTGGCCTCCTTTCTGTCGTTCCGCTACGGGTTGCAGCTCTCGCCGGTCAGCTACGCGGTGCCGGTGCGGCAGGTCAGTCTGCTGATCGGTGTTTTGATCGGGCTCTTGTTTCTCGGTGAGTCGTTCGGCAAAATCCGGTTGACTTCAGCAAGCATGATTTTGGCCGGTGTCGCGCTGGTCTGGCATGGTTGAGCAGGTTTTGAACAGGAGTTTGATATGAAAAATATCGCCAATTTTCTTTTTGAGGTCGGCATGCTCAAGCGTACACCACGCACCGGGTTCCAATTTCTCGGTTCCGGGGCGGAGTCGGTGGCGGAACACAGCTTCCGTACGGCGATGATCGGCTATAGCTTGGCACAAATGGATGGCAGGGCCGATGTCGGACGGGTGCTGCAGCTTTGTCTGTTTCACGATATTCCGGAAGCGCGGACCGGCGATCTGAACTACGTCAACAAAAAGTATGTCAAGGCGGATGAAGAAAAGGCGGTCGAAGATCTGGCTTGTCAGTTGCCGTTCGGCGATGATTATCGGGTGACTTTGCAAGAGTTTTTGGCAAAGGAAAGTCGCGAGGCGCAACTGGCCCATGATGCCGATCAGTTGGAGATGATTTTGGCACTCAAGGAGTACAAAGATTTGGGCAACCGTTATGCTGATGAATGGTTGCCGGCTACACTGCTGCGCCTGCAAACAGAGGTCGCCAAACAGTTGGCGGAGGTCATCTGGGAAACCGATTCTACGAAATGGTGGTTTGATGATGATCTGGAGTGGTGGGTGAAGGGGGAGAAATAGATTTTTGATGTGAAAGCCTGCAATCCTTGACCCTCTGGAGCATAAGTGTTATCAACTTTTGTTCCTAATTGAAGAAATTGCATGGAGGAATCAACACATGCTCGATATTAAATATTTACGTGAGAATTTCACGGTCGCTGAAAAGGCGTTGTCCAACCGCGGTGGCGGCATTGACCTGTCCGGTTTTACCGCTCTCGATCAGCAGCGACGTGAATTGCTCGGTGAAGGGGAAGCCCTGAAGGCGGAAAAGAATAAGGTTTCAGCCCTGATCGGAAAGACCAAGGACAAAAGTCAGGTCCAGGACGAGATCAAGCGGATGAAGGAAGTCTCGGTGCAGATCAAAGAACTGGACGACCAATTGCGCAGTGTCGAGGAACAGCTCGGCGAGATCCTGATGGGGGTGCCGAATATCCCACATACTGAGACTCCGATCGGCGCATCGGAGGAGGACAACGTTGAAGTTCGCACTTGGGGTGAGAAGCCACAGTTTGATTTCGAACCGAAGGCGCACTGGGACATCGGTGAAGGGCTCGGTATCCTTGATTTCGAGCGCGCCAGCAAACTGTCAGGAGCTCGTTTTGCCCTTTATACTGGGGCGGGTGCGCGGTTGGAGCGGGCGCTGATCAACTTTATGCTCGACCTGCACACCGAGCACCATGGCTACACGGAAACCCTGCCGCCGTTTTTGGTCAACCGTGCCTCGATGACCGGCACCGGCCAGCTGCCGAAGTTCGAGGCCGACCTGTTTCACACCGAGGAGGTGGACCTGTTTCTGATCCCGACTGCCGAGGTGCCGGTGACCAACATCCACCGAGATGAGATCCTCAACGAGAAAGATCTACCGCTCTGCTACACCGCCTACACCCCCTGCTTCCGTAAGGAGGCCGGTTCGCATGGCCGGGATACCCGCGGCCTGATCCGTCAGCATCAATTCAACAAGGTTGAGCTGGTCAAGTTTGTTCGTCCGGAAGACTCCGACGCGGAATTGGGAAAGCTTCTGGATAACGCCGAGAAGGTGTTGCAACTGCTCGGACTCCCGTACCGAGTCGTCGATCTCTGTACCGGCGATATAGGATTCTCTGCCGCCCGTACTTTTGATATCGAGGTCTGGCTGCCGGGGCAGCAATGCTATCGCGAGATTTCATCCTGCTCGACCTTCACCGATTTTCAGGCGCGTCGTGCAGCGATTCGGTTCCGCCGCGAAGGTGCCAAAAAGCCGGAACTGGTCCACACTCTAAATGGTTCGGGGCTGGCGATCGGTCGGACGTGGTTGTCAATCCTCGAAAATTATCAGCAGGCAGATGGTTCGGTGATTGTGCCGGAAGTGTTGCGGGCATACATGGGGGGACTGGAAAAAATAGAAAAGTAATTGGCAAGCGGAAACGATGGTGGTTTCCTCTTGCATTTTGAAGTAATATTCGATACAACAAACGCCGCGTTTTTCAAAACAAATGTTTTGTTTGGCTTTGGAGGAGTGGCCGAGTGGTTTAAGGCGGCGGTCTTGAAAACCGTTGTACGAAAGTACCGTGGGTTCGAATCCTACCTCCTCCGCCACTTAAAAAGTTTCGAACTTGAACGCGAAAAACTGAATAGCTTGATTGCGGAGAGGTGACCGAGAGGCCGATGGTGCTCGCCTGCTAAGCGAGTGTAGTGTACGCTACCGGGGGTTCGAATCCCCCCCTCTCCGCCAGTTTTATATTAAATCATTCAAACCAAAAGCGGAGTGAGCGATAATTGCTACTCCGCTTTTGTTATTTCACGCAAGGGAGCCGGTTGGTGTTCATAAATATTTTGGTGGGTTCCTGTACATTGTTGCTTCTTTTTTAACTGCCTGTTCTGAACAAAAAGCCGTACCACAGGCTGACAAGAAACCGGCTTCGCATGAAATGAAAATCATCTTCCCGGAATCGGTTGTAGGGAAATGGAAGTCGGTCAAGATGACCGTGCGCGATCAGGAGAAGGGGACGAAAGAGATCTACCAGGTCGATATCGGTGGCAGCTTTCAGATTCCTGAAACCAGTATAGGGGTGATGGTCAAGAGTTTTATGCCGGCTTTTTCAGCCAATAGTGAGCGGGCAACTTCAATGTCAAACCAGCCAACTAATCCGGCAATATTGATCGTAGTGCAAGATGGCGAAAAAGAGTTGCATCGGGGGTGGGTTTTCGGGCTTTATCCGGACCGGCATCAGTTTGAAGACCCTCGCTACAAATTCGTTTTGTTGGATTATCAGCCGGAGCGTTAAAAAAAGAGTTGACAATCTTTCCCAATTGGGCGATAACTCTGCCTTCTTGTGCGCCGCTAGCTCAGCTGGATAGAGCGTCTGACTACGGATCAGAAGGTCGGGAGTTCGAATCTTCCGCGGCGCGCCATTGCTTGTCGCCTTTTTTATTGTCGGCTATCTCCGGCGCGATTTTGAGGATGTAGATTTCTTACTGTTGAACCAGAAGAGGTAATATCTAATTTTCTTAAATATTTACGGAGGATTTGGGTTGTTTTGAGTGTGACTTTTCGCTTGTTTTTCCAGCCTCTTCGTGATAATAACAGTTCCCCGCAGGGCGGTTTCTCGGCAAGGCTTGAGGCATAAATGAGTTCTCTTTTAGAACAGGATCGCTTTTTTATGCGGTTGGCCATGCAGGAAGCGACGTTGGCCGAGGCTTTGGCCGAAGTACCGATTGGAGCACTGGTCGTTAAAGATGGCGAGGTTCTCGGCCGAGGGCACAACCTGCGCGAAACAGAACAGGATCCAACTGCTCATGCCGAAATGATTGCTATTCGGCAGGCGGCTGAGGTTCTGGGCTCTTGGCGCTTGATCGATTGCACCTTATACGTTACCCTTGAGCCCTGTGTGATGTGTATGGGCGGGATTATATTGGCACGTATCCCTCATTTGGTCTATGGTTGTCGCGATCCCCGTGTTGGTGCTGTCGGTTCGATCTACAACTTCTCAACCGATGATCGCTTCAACCACAAAGTGGGGGTTCGAGAAGGGGTGCTGCGCGAAGAATGCAGCGCACAACTGACTAGTTTTTTCCGTAGTTTGCGCGAGCAGAAAAAGCAACAAAAACAGAATTAAATATAACGGTTTGGAGAGGTGTCCGAGAGGCCGAAGGTGACAGACTCGAAATCTGTTGTCCCGCAAGGGACCGGGAGTTCGAATCTCCCCCTCTCCGCCAAAAAATAATAAGGGGTTAGCGATTTTTTGCTGACCCCTTATTATTTTTGTGGTGGGCATGGTGTAGCGTTTTGGGCAGCAAATTTGCTGCGCCGAACAAAGCAAAGAGGGAAGGCAATCGGCAACTCACTCCTAGAATAGGCAAGTCATTGTTATATAGTTTTTTTCCGATATAATTTAAGTAGAGCAGGGACTATAAAAGGGCAGACATTGTGTTCCCTGCCAACTGCCTTTGCTGGAAGGATGTTCTGCCCGAAGCAAAGGAGGATGTCATGAATGGGACCGAATTTAACGGTATGTGCGAACTGTTTAACGACGGCGAACTGATCTGGGTCGAAAATCAAAACAGTCACGACAAGGGACGTGTTGTTGGCTGCGAATTTGAGATGATTGAAGTCGAGGTTGGCGATCATCGTGAAAAATGGAATCGCAGCATATGTAGTGAAATCACACATGGTTTCAAGGTGAACTATGATGAAGTGAAAAAACATCCTCACGAATATGATACCCATCTCGATTGATGGCTAGATCGCCACTAAAAAACGGGCGCCCTTGTAAGGCGTCCGTTTTTGCTTCCCATGTGTCTATTCCGTGATGGCCGTGCGTTCGGGAAAAACTTGCTGATCAAGCCACCGGGAGTTCGAATCTCCCCCTCTCCGCCATAATAAAAACAGGGACTTGGGCTTTAACTGCCGAGTCCCTGTTTTTATTAGGTGATATGGATGAAGCAATAAAGGGGACAGCCCCGAATGGCACTAGTTTAAGGGGTCTTAGCAAGAGAAAAGCACATAAAATTATTGGTTGAAAATGGCATAATGCCGTATGAAAAATGCCACGCCAATGTTTCCGGGGTTTCACCTTCAGACCCTGCGCCGTAAACCACGTTCCACTCAACAAAAGCTTGCTGAAAAGCTGACGCTGCTGAAACAAAAATCGTTCAAACAGATCGGTGAGCTCCTTGAAAATTTCATCCCCAGTTCGCTTCTAACACCGGAATCGACAGG
>NZ_QKAP01000002.1 GCF_003247215.1 Malonomonas rubra
GCCGCGTGACAGTCGGCACAGGTCGTATCAGGGGCCTGGGTATAGACATGCAAACCGATCCAGGAGGTCTCATCAAGGTGGCACCAGGTACAATAGCTGTCTTCGGCAAAGGTCAGATCGCCACCAATGCAATCCTGGTCGATGCCGTCATAAGGGATATCGAGGGCGTCGGGATGGATCGCGGCATCGGTATCGTCGCAGTCATCGGCAACGGCGTTGCACGTCCCGGGGCCGTAATAGCCGTCACCATCCGCATCGACCGGGACCATGACCTCGTCGATCTGCCCGTTGCAGTCGTTATCCACGCCATCACAAACCTCGGCAGCGCCGGGGTAGACCGCAGGGTTATTATCGTTACAATCCACGTCATCAAAAAATCCGTCGCCATCCCGGTCAAAAGGACCGAGAGGATTCGTCGTCGAGACGACTGCGACTCCCCCGTCAAATTGGGCGGAACCGGAGCTGATGGTCAGCGTACCGAAAAAACCGGTGGAGCCACTTTTGCTGGCAAAGGAGCAATCGTAGCCGCCGTCAAAAACAACCGCTCCGCCATCGAGGACCAGATCTTCCGTATAGACGTCCGCTGCCAGACGAAGGGTAAATTCCGACTGCGTGCTACTGGCGTGATCGTAGGCGTCCTGAATCGAACTCGGAAGATAGGCGTCGCCGACAATCTGCGCAGGAGCACCGCAAGCGGCACTGGAAGTGCTTGGCGCGAAAGAAAACAGCAACCCAAAACACGTCAATATGATCGCGAATCTTGTAAACATTGCCATAAGGCCACCCTTCTTGGTCATTTCATCTATAAAGTTTGGGCTAACGATTTTTGGGTATGTGGAAAAAGCAGGGGGATGTAAACAGGCAAAGCGTTGCGTCTTTAAACCGCGTAACTGCTGCACAGCAGAACTCCCTTTTACCTGGATGCCTATGAAAAGCGGCATCTCTTCCCGAAATGGGACATTGCAATGAAATCAATTGAACGACAAACAACAGGCCCAAAAATAAAAAAAACTCATTATTTTTGGTCGCAAAAGAAATACAATTTTTCTGTTTCTGCCCTGTAAATTCTTATCTGATCGCAAGATTTACACCAAAAAAAAGGGAAATACAAAAACAAACAAGAATAACATATAATAATGGTTACTTATCAAATCATGAGTTTTCTGGTCTTTTTTTCTACAACCTGTCAAATCCCATAAAATCCCCAAACCGGCTTGGGGATTTTGCCCAAAAGGTTCCTATCGTCATATTGGGAGCATCCAACTCTGTTTAGTCTCCAGATATATCGGGATGATCCGCTTCAAAAAGGTAGAGCGGCCTAAATAAAGGTTGATGAACAGTTCGTTCTTTTAAGAATTAGAAAGTTGTTAATGGGATTGAAAACTTTGGGGACCGCTGAGGAAATATTCTCTGTTATCGGATCAGCTAAATCAATGAATGGTGGCCTCAATGACTTCCCATTCACTTATGTGCAGCGCACTACCTGGCTCAATTACCACTGTATCATAAAGGGTCTTCAATTCATCGCGACCCACATCACCTTTTAAGGTTTTACTCTCTATCACATGACCATCGACGCCTTTGCCAGCCACTTTCACAGAAGCCATTCCCTGTTCTCCCGGGTTATCGACTTCGACTATTACGCTGAATGTGACGGAACTGGTGCTGTGCTTCACCTCTTCAACGCTCAATGAAATAATTTCCAGCCTTGAATGTCTCGCCTGAGGGCCGTTTGTCTGCCTGTCTTTCTCCAGTAAAAGGTCTATCTTATCGGACCAAGCATAGAGCCGCTGCAGACGAAGTTCCCGATCATCGCTATTTGTTGCCGTAAGAGCGATAAGCTCTTCATTCAACTCGACGATTTCAATTTTCAAGCTCTGAATATCCTGGGCCGTCTGGTCATATTCGTATGCTGGAACTCCGGATAGTATTTCGAATTTGTTGTCAAATTCGATATTAGTCAGTTCAAGCTGCTGATTTAAATACTCAAGTCGAATCGTCTCACCCGTAATCGCCTGAGAATCGCCCTGTTGCAACTGCTCATTTCCAGAAGATAACCTTTTTTGTTGCTTCCCTTCAGGAAGGTCGCTGGGGTCGCTGGTGTAGGTGAGACGCCCCAGGGAATCGATATAAGAGTAGATCTCCGCGAAGGCAGGATAGGAGAGCGCAAAACAAAGGATGAGCGAAATTACCTGAATTCTCAACGGTGTGACCCCTTTTCATTCAACATTAATATATAGATTCAACCAGAGAGCAAAAAAAATCAACCGGCTCAGCCTTTTTCTTTCGATAAATGAAAGAAGCTCAAAACGTCAACCAACCTGTTCATTGATTGAGGAGATAGACCAATCATGCTTACCTACCCCATCAACGGACAAACGAGAACCCGATCCGTAGAGACTCGGAACGGTCACGATAGTTGATCAAGCTTTCCGCAAGAGCGTTGCTGTACTGCAGCTGGAAAAACATATCGAAATTGCTTTTCAGCAGTTTGGAGATTGGGTAAGTCAGATCGGTTTGCAAAGAGGTTCCTTTCCCGGCAAAACGTAAATGGGTGGTCGAAACCAGCCCGCTGGCTTTACCGAACTTGATTTCAAGTTCGGTGTAACCTCGAAATTCGTCCAAATCCGGATTGGTAGCGTCGTCATTATTGATATAAGCCAGCAGTTTGGGGCTAAGCTGCAACCCTAAAGCGGAGCGAGCGTGGTAAAATACCAGCATCGGCTTGATATAGACGGTATTGGTACTGCGCGATGAGTCGGTACCGCGACCATTCGATTCATGCTGGATACCTCCCTGCACAAACAGCCCCTGCAGCCAGCGCGGACGCTTTTCCCAATTGTTTGAGAGCAGAAACAGTTCCGGTTTGTAGCTGGTATCCTCAAATGGCGCCGAGGATGCCGCTAGGTCCCAGAACGAAGTCTGTGTATAAGCGAAGTGCATGCCACTTAGCCGGGGAAAAGCTTTCGACAAAGATCCCGCGGGTTGAACAGCCGGTACTTGAAGCTGATCTGAAACTTGCTTTTCGCCGGATCGGTCCCAACTAGATAATACACAGTTCGTAAGCAGAAATGTTTACCACGTATGGCTGATAGAGGCTAAACAGACTTTCCATGCTCGGGTAAAAATCCTGATCGGCAGTTACTTCTGCAGAAGCAACCTGTTCAGTCGGCAGCGCGGAAGCCATAAAGTTAAGCAAAGTGAAGGATCCTGGGTTCTCAACCAGCAGAACCTCGACCATTCCCTGAAAACGGATCGGCAGTTCGAGGTGATAATCCTTGGTGACGAACCCGCCGGGTGGGATATCCCCAGTGACGGACCCGGTGAGTGCAACCGCTGTCACTAGCGAAGCGGAATGCTCAGCATCCTTAAAACGTAAGGATAGACTTTCGGGCAACTTACCCCGGAATCGTTCTGCAGCTTCGTTGTGAAAATAGATTTTCAGGATCAGTTCTTCTCCTGGCTGCACCTGCAGCGCAGGCAACCTGAGCAGCGGCGTCACCCCTGGTTGAGCCAGACCGTTCATCGCAAGCAACAAAATGCTACAGGCCAGCGACCAATACAGGAAGAACCTTCTATAGCTTAACCTTTTATACATACCCATCAACGTTCCCTTTTTCTATCATGGAACTCCATGGAGCAACGCGCGGAGAATAATTATTAGAAAAATTTATGGGGTTTATGACTCATTCATGGATAAGATACAATCTTAACCGGCTGCTTCTGAAATGGAAGTTCTGATATTTTATAACCACTATCTACAAAAGCTTTTGGGCTCCTGCTATTGCAGCAGATCAAGGAGGCACGACAAGGGGCGGCATGAAAAGTTTGATCGTTTTATTCAGCTTCCTCTGCCTAGCAGTTCCGCTGGCGCAAGCGGCAACCCTTTCCCTCGAAATCGAGACGGACCCTCCAGAGCTGAAGAAAATCCTGCAGACAGCCTTGCTATTGCCTGCGGCCTTGACCAGTGAGCAACAGCCAAACACGCGCTGGTTAAGGTACTTCCAAAAGCAGCTGCCGCAACGGGTTGCCGAGATCCTGCAACCCTACGGCTATTTTGGCTCGCAAATCCGGTCGCAGCTCCTGCACCCGACACCGGAGCAACATGTTCTTAAAGTCCAGGTGGTTGCAGGTGAACCGATTCGGATAACGCAGCTTGACTTGAAATTCTTGGGTCCCGGAACGAAGCTCGAAGATATCCGTGAACTGCTGCAGAAATTCCCGTTAAAACTTGATGACATCCTTCGTCAGGACCTTTATGAACAGGGAAAAGCGCTGCTGATAGAGGATGTTGTGGAACAGGGTTTTCTCGATGCGCATTTCGTAGTCCACCAGATGCGCGTCCACCTGGAGGACTATCAGGCTGAAATCACCCTGCATCTGGCGACCGGCCCCCGTTATCTCTTCGGCCCGACCACCTTCCCCCCCGACACCGGCTACCCGGAGTATTTTCTGCGCCGCTTCCTCAGCCATCATGAAGGTGAGGTTTTCTCCCACGCTGAGCTCGGTCAGACTCAGCTCAACCTGATCGACGCCGATCTGTTTAAAACGGTAACCGTAACTCCCATACATAGCGAAGCGCGGGACGAGAGCATCCCGATCGCCATCGACTTGCAACCGGCCCCGCGGCACCAGTGGCGCCCCGGGGTAGGCTACGGCACCGACACCGGCGCCAGGGTCAGCCTGCGCTACCGCGACCGGAACCTGTTTCGCAACGGCCACGAGCTGCGGGGCGACCTGCTGCTGGCACAAAATCAACAATCGCTGATCAGCAGCTACATCATCCCCGATCCTGATCGACTCGACAGCCAGACCCAGTTGCGGATCGGTTACGACCGAGAAGAGAGTGACAGCTACCTGAGCCGGGAGCTATTTGGCGAAGTGGAATATCAGCGCGCCCTCAGCAAAAGGTTGGTCGGCACCCTGTTTCTGCGTCTGACCCAGGAGTATTCGGAAATCGGCCTGGAGAAAACCCGGTCGCAGATGCTGCTGCCGGGGGTTCGCATGCAATGGCGCCGCGCAGGCAGCCAGCCGAACCGGTTCACCGGATTGTATGGCAGCTTCGAACTCAAAGGCGCTCAGGACAACCTGCTTTCCGATACCAGTTTGGTGCAACTCAGCGCGCAAGTGAACAGCCGGTTCCCGCTGAGGAGAACAATTTTTGCTCTGATCCGTTTGCAGGGCGGAACAACCTGGCATGATGATCCGCTGCGGGAGTTGCCTGCGTCACTGCGCTTTTTTGCCGGTGGCGATCGCAGTGTGCGCGGTTACGGATACAAGACCCTCGGCCCCAAAGATGCCAGCGGCCAGGTCGTCGGCGGCAACCATCTGCTCATCGGCAATTTCGAGTTGGAAAAACGCCTGTCGGACAAATGGGGCAGCGCGATCTTTTACGACATCGGCAACGCCTTTGACTCGTTTGCCGAGTACGACTTGGCCCAAGGAACCGGAATCGGGATACTCCGCTACACTCCGATCGGCCCGATCCGGCTCGACTTGGCCCGCCAGATTGGTCCAGACAAACCGCGCTTGCGACTGCACCTGAGCATGGGGTTCGATTGGTGAGAACATGGCTGGCAAGCATAACTTTAGCCCTTCTGCTTCTGTTTGGGCTTTTCGCAGGCACCGGTTGGCTGCTCTATACCGAGGCAGGCGCTGGCTGGTTTCTCTCTCAATTGGGTGTACGCACCGAAGCAGTCGAAGGAACGCTGATCGGCCAGCTGCGCTTGCGCTCGCTGCAACTTGACCGGCTAGAAACAACTTTGACCTGCGCAATGATCGAACTCGACAGCCGACTAACCGGGCTGTTCCCACTGCGACTCAAAATTGACCGTCTACTGCTCGCCCGTCCGCTGTTCACGCAACAGGCGTCGTCTCCCTCCTCATCCCCGCCACAGCTGAACTGGCCTGATCTCCCCTGGTGGGCGGGATGGCTGGAGATAGAGCTGCGGCAGTTGCGCCTGACGGAGGGTCACGTCCGGCAAGGGACCACAGATCGGCAACTCAAACAACTGACCGCAAGAGGCCGCTGGCGTGAACGGCGGCTGCAACTTTCCGCTTTCGAGCTGAAAACTCCCGATCTACACTTGCGCGGAAACGTGGTGGCGGAGTTCGCCCCCGCAGCATTGCGGTTGGAGCTACAGGCTCAAAACAAAGACCCACAGCAATCTTGGCAACAGCTACAACTGCAGGGCGCGCTGGAAGCGACCGATACTCACCTACTGAGCGGACCGGTCAGCATCACCGTCGCAGACCCGTCCGGCCCCTGGCTGTCGCTAGCCGGGAAACTGGCTCTGGAGAACAATGCGGTGCTGTTCCAGGAACTCCTGCTGAAAAGTGAGCGCCGAAACGGCCGCCTGCTGGCCAGCGGCAGATTGAACTTCAGCTCGTTCGAGGCCGGGCTGACCAGTCGGCTGCAACTACTCGAACTCGACCTGCAGCCAGAAGTCGGAGAGCCGCTCAGGCTCTCTGGAGAGATCGAGCTGAATGGCACGCCGGACAGCTACCATGGTCGGTTCAATCTCGCCAGCCGTGCCGAGCAACCGTTCGCAGCCCAGCTGGCGGGCAACTTTGCAGGTGACCGGCAACAGCTGCAGCTGAGCGAGTTGTCAGGCGAATGGCTGCACGGCCGATTGAGCGGGCAACTGCAAACCGACTGGCGAGAAGGCTGGCAAATAAACGGTCAACTCAGTGGCAGCGAACTCGATCCAAGCCAGATCCACGGACAACTGCAGGGCTCGCTCAATTTTCATCTGGGGTGCGCAGCCAGCGACCGTGGTCAGGGCTTGACCGGGAAGCTGTCTCTGGCCCTGAACGATTCGATCCTCCAACAACAGACACTGACCGGGCAGCTGCACCTGAAAGTCGAACCAGGGCAACTCGAAATCACCAATCTTGAGCTGCAGGGCCGAGGCTTCAGCCTGCAAGGGCACGGCGCACTGGCCGACCAGCTGCAGTTCTCCTGGCAGGTTGAACAGTTGGAACAGCTGCTCCCAGGTATGCGTGGGCAATTGCAAGGCTCAGGGCACCTGGCGCTGGCACCGGAGGGGATCAGCGCAGACGTTTCAAGTCACGGCGAGAAACTGCAATACGCTGATCTAGCTATCGAGCGCTGGCAACTGCAGGGGGCGCTTGCCGAATCCGGGCAAGCCCAGCTGACATTCACAGGTCACAACCTGGAAGAGGCCCGATCTGAGCTCTCTCTCAGGGAGGCCCAACTTGCGGTCAGCGGAACCATCTCACAGCATGTGGTCGATTTCCGTGTCGAACAGACTGGCAGCAATTTGCAGGGGCACCTCAGCGGTAGCTGGAATGATCGGCAATGGCAAGGGGCAATTGAACAGCTTCGTATAGAGGACAGCCGACTCGGCCCTTGGCAGACGCACGAAGCGACCACGCTGCTGCTGGACCAAGAGCGCTTGCAGCTAGGTCGTCTCCGCCTTGACGGCCACTCTGGCGGTTCCCTCCAGTTGCAGGGCAGCTACCTGCCCTCGCAACAACAAGGGGAAGGAGAACTTGCCTGGCAATCTCTCGATCTCATCCTGTTGAACCCGTGGTTAAACAAGATAACACTGACCGGCAGCAGCAGCGGCAGCCTCGTCCTTCAGCAGGCTCCGGCCCGTCTGCATGGGCAGATCGCATGGCAAGGAGAACTCAGCACACCGCGTCAGACGTTTACCCTGACCCGAGGAAACTGGCAGAGCGACTGGGGAGCACAGGGGCTGCAGAGCCGACTCAGTCTGCGACTGCAGGACGGCAGTCAGCTCGATGTGGAACTGGTCAACGATGAAGAATTTGCGACACGTTGGCCACAGCAGCTGCGCCTGCAGCTGAACGGAAAGAACATTGACCTGCAGCGCATTCAACCCTGGCTACCGCCGGGACTGAGCCTGACCGGCAGACTCAATCTGCAGAGCGACGGGCGCTGGGACGCAGAGCAACCATGGCAACTTACCGGTCTGGCCGAGCTAAGCGGAGCAAGGTTGGCCTGGCAGGAAGACGAGGGGCCGTTCAGCACCGACCTGTCGAAGGCTCGCCTGCGCTGGCAATGGCACAATCAGCTCAGCGGCCAGCTTGAGCTGCAATTAAAGCAACGCGGCAATCTCGAGGCAAACCTCAGTCTGCCGCTTGCCGCCAGGTTACCACTGCAATTCGACAAACAGCAGCCGCTACAAGGGGAGCTGTCCGCGCAACTGCAGGAGCTGGGACTGCTTTCCGCCCTGTTTCCCGGCCGGGTACAGGAAAGCAGCGGACAGCTGCAGGTCAAGCTTCAGTTGTCCGGAATTTGGCCGCAGCCGCTGTTCCAAGGAGAGGTCCGGGTCCTCGATTGCCAAGCCTACCTGCCTCGGCCCGGCATTCAACTGGATGATATCGAGCTGCAGGGGCAGTTCGAAGGCCAACACTTCTCGCTCACCAGTCTCCAGGCCCGTTCCGGTAACGGCGCACTGTCCGGGACGGGAGAGATTCAGCTGGTCAACTGGCTGCCAGGCCACTACCACCTGCTGTTAAACGGCACGAATTTTCAACTGCTCAACCTGCCGGAACTGCAGGCCGAAATCAGTCCTGAGCTGACGATCGACGGCAATCTCAAACAGGTCAGCATCAAAGGAACTCTACAGGTACCGAGCCTGCTGGCCAGCGGGCTACAGCAAAACGGTCTGGCGGAGAACAGCCCAGACCTGGTTATCGTCGATGCTCCCGTCACCACCAGCAAACCAATGCGAATTCAACCACAAATCGATCTGCAGCTGCAGCTCGGAGATAAAGTGCTGCTCAAAACCTCCGGGATAGATGCCCGCCTTGAAGGGAGCTTGCACATGCAGTCAACTCCACAGCAGGCGCTGGCGGCGTTCGGTCAGATCAATGTGGCCAAGGGGCGCTATGCCAGCTACGGAGTCAATCTCGACATCAGCCGCGGCAACCTGATTTTCAACGGCGGGCTGATCAGCCAACCACTGCTCGACATTCTGGCACTGCGCACCGCGGGCGAGGTCAAGGCCGGCGTGCAGGTTTCAGGCACCCCGAAACGTCCAGTGGTCAAACTCTATTCCGAGCCAACCATGCCGGAAACCGAGATCCTCTCCTACATCGTCCTCGGTCGGCCGGTCGATGCCCAAACCAGCCAGAGTAGCGTTTTAATGACGGCGGCAGGTGCACTGTTATCCCAGGGAGAGTCGGTGGTCCTGCAGGAGAAGCTAAAGGACAAGCTAGGGCTGGATGTGCTCGATATCAACGCCGGCAACGGGGACACCGAGTCCTCGGTGATCACCACCGGCAAATATCTGCGCCCGGACCTTTATGTCAGCTTTGGCTATTCACTGTTCAACAACAGCAACGAGGTCAAACTTCGCTACACCCTCTCACCAAGCTGGGAAGTAGAGTCGAACTTTGGCACCGAAAGCGGTGCCGACCTGTTCTACAAGATCGATATTCCTTGACGTTTTTTGAAGTTATACTAAATTTTTCAATATCGATTTTTGCAGATTAACTGACAGCTAAACATAAAAATACGAAGCAAATATGAGCATGCAGGCAGCAACGTCGAATAGCAAAATACTTATTTTGATGTTGCCAACCAATACGGTCATGACAACTCTACCTTGTGTGTTCTCGTAAGAAATCTCCCAAGAGGACCTTAAGTGAAAATCAATTTGTTTGGTTGGGATCAGGCGATGGCACCTAAAAGTCTAAATCATTTCTAAAACATTCTTTACTCCCTATTTTTTACAAATTTGCAAAAAACTGCCAGACCTATTCGCACATATGCGGATCCTTTATTTTTTAATTAGTTACATGCTTCATTGTTTGTTTCAGCCCTCATTGAATTCGCATCTGTGCGAATTGAATTTATCTGGCGTATACGCAGAATAAAAACGGAACACTCACCTAACCTGCTGGAATAGAAAGATAATATATTTTTATCGAACAATGTTTGATCTTTGGTGCTTCCCTTGCTGATAGAAGTTGCCGCAGCTTGACAAGGAACTGAGGAGACAGGAAGCCCATGATGTAAAGACGACTCTGCGGATAAAACGAGTCGCCCCACCAAAGGCATTTCTTCATAATCCGAATCACATATCAGGAGGTCGTAAGACAATGGCACAATCAACTAATCTCTCCATCAACGACACCACAGCTAACCCGGCTCCGTTGGGCCTGCTCGGTTTCGGACTGACCACCGTGTTGTTAAACCTGCACAACGCCGGCTTGTTCCCTCTGGATGCGATGATCCTGGCCATGGGTATTTTCTACGGTGGCATCGGCCAGGTTATTGTCGGCATCATGGAGTGGAAAAAGAATAACACCTTCGGGGCCACGGCATTCACTTCGTACGGTCTTTTCTGGCTGACGCTGGTGGCACTGATCATCCTGCCGCAGACCGGCTACGCTGCCAAACCGAACGCCACCTCGATGACCGCCTTTCTTGTCATGTGGGGTCTTTTCAGCACGGCACTCTTTATAGGTACCTTCAAAATCAACCGGAAGCTGCAGGTCGTATTCGGTTCCCTAGTGGTCTTGTTCTTCTTGCTGGCGATTGGTGACTACACCGGCAACCATCAGATTAAAACTTTTGCCGGTTATGAAGGCATCTTCTGCGGTTTCACCGCAATCTATACCGGCCTATCCCAGGTTCTCAGCGAACTGTACGGCGGTTCTTTAGCCCCGGTCAAGGAAGCCGCAATGTCGGCCCTGTTGGGCCAAGAAGAACAAGATGAAGAAGACGAGCCGATTTCCGCACACTGATTCTTTGCGATAGGTTCCAACCAGACAAACCCAAGGAGGATAGGTGTAAAACCTGTCCTCCTTTATTATTCATCAGTCTTCGAGCTATTTTAGACAGTGGGTCTATTATAGGATCAGAAGTGATTCACCCATGCGTAGCTTTTGTCTGATTTTTGTAAAATTTGTTTAATCCCAGAAACCCAAGCAGAGCAATACCGGCAGCAAATGCGCCCCCCAAAAATGTTGCCGGGGCACCAAACTGCTGCCACAGCCGACCAGCCACAAGGCTGGCCAACAACAGAGCCAACCCGCTAATCAATCCAAAAACACCAAAGGCGGCTCCCCGAATCTCTGACGTTACGGAATCTGCAATATGAGCAGCAATCAAGCCCTGCGTTAGCCCCATGTGGATTCCCCAAATGGCGGCGCCGCCAAATACCATCCAAGGGTTTCCGGCAAACGCCAACATCGCATCTGCGCCGATAAGAATGACAAGTCCAAACGACAGCAGCCCTTGTCGGCCAATTCGGTCTGAAAGGAGTCCGACAGGATATGCTGTCAGGCTAAAGGCGATGTTCATTGCCACCAGAATAAGGGGCACAAGTTGGACCTGAAGTCCCACATCCTCAGCTCGCAATATCAAAAAAGCTTCACTGAAACGAGCCATTGTAAAGACAGCGCCGACCAGAACAACCAGCCAATAGCGGCCCCCGAGCAGGGCAAGGGATCGACGACTGAGAGGGAATTTGAATTCCCCTCGGTTTGTCGAAACTGGTTCCCGTACTCCTATTAAGAGCAATGCAACGGCCAGCGCAGCTGGAACAAATGCGACCCAGAATACCTGCCGAAATTTGCCGCCTAGCCAAAACATGAGAGCGATCGCTAGCAGGGGGCCAATAAAAGCTCCGACACTGTCAAGGGACTGGCGCAACCCATAAGCGGCACCACGTTTTTTAGGAGGTGTCACGTCTGCGACAAGGGCATCTCTCGGCGCGCCGCGAATTCCCTTGCCAACCCTGTCGATAAAACGCGCTGAAAATACCGTCGGAACGCCAGGGGCTAGAGCAAACAGAGGCTTGCTCAAAGCGCCAAGACCGTAACCAATCAGCGCTAATGTTTTACGTTTGCCAAGCCAATCACTGAGCGAACCAGAGAAGACTCTGGTCATCATCGCCGTTGCTTCAGCCATCCCTTCGATCAACCCGACGCTCTGTACGCTGGCCCCAACCACATTGACAAGGAAAACCGGCAGCAGACTGTGGATGATCTCTGATGAAAGATCCATGAGCAGGCTGACAAAGCCCAATGCCCAGACCGTTGGATGAATCTTCCGTGTAGCAGAAGTTTTAATTTCTGTCTGAAATGACATCGTCAATAAACAAAAACTAAAATAGGAGAAACTGACATCAGCCAATCCCTCCTATCAAATTCAGGTCACTGGATACTGGACTTCTGCGTCATCGCCGATTCCCCATAATCCGCAACAGCATGAGGAACAGGTTGATGAAATCAAGATAGAGCGCCAAGGCGCCGAGAATTGCTGTTTTGTGCCTCGATTCGCTGTCTGCGAAGCCATTCCGGCCGATCATCTTGATTTTCTGGGTGTCATAGGCGGTGAGGCCGACAAAGATAAAAACGCCGAGGTAGCTCGTGACCCAAGTGATCATCGCGCTGTGCAGAAAAATGTTGACCACAGAGGCGATGATCACACCGATCAATCCCATAAACAGAAAGCTTCCCCATCCGGTCAGATCACGCTTAGTTGCATACCCATACCCACTCATAACCGCAAATGTGCCAGCCGCTATCATGAAGGTGCTGGCAATCGAACTACTAGTGTAAAGTAGGAAGATGCTAGCGAAGGTGACCCCGTTCAATGCGGAGTAAAGCAGAAACATCATCGTGGCAGTCATCGCGCTGATGCGGTTGATCGCTGCCGACATGGTAAAAACCAGTCCCAATTCTCCAATGATCAGTCCATAGAAAACCAAGCGATTGCTAAAGACTAGGTTGAGGAGGCTCTGACTGGAAAGAGTCAAAAAGGCAGACAGAGCGGTCAATGCCAGTCCGGCGGTCATCCATCCATACACCTTGGGAAAAAATCCGCTGGTCGTTGTTAAAGTCACTTGAGTCTGATAGCTTTGCTCGTGTCCGTACATAATATTCTCTCTTTTTGATGGTCTTCGAAATCAGGACAAATCACAGCAACCCTGACGCTATTTCTGTTAATCGTGGTCAGCATCATGCTGCCAGTTTTGGTCTGACCCCGTCCAGCAATCCGTTGCATGATCACTCATATGATCGCCGGATTGAGAGCCCATCCAGCCATTCATATGGCTCCACTTACTACCATACATGTAGTGGTCCCAAGCAAATATGGAAAATGCCCCCAGCAGAGTCATCAGAACGGCCAACGTGACGATTAATGTTTTATTCGCTTTCATAACATGTCCCTTTCCGTGTTGTGCCGACGAGATAATCCTTTCATCGTCAGCTCCCCTTCATGGTTATTATACGACACGGAACCTTAAGGGAGCCTTAACGGGACCTGTTGCCTCCGGAGGGCATTTTTTAAACAAAACATAAACTTCAACCACAAACCATTTAAATCTTTAAAACACCCATAATGTTATCGGAAACTTGAACTTGAGCTTTCTAGCAATATCATGTTGTGCTTTTTTCGTCACGTTGGGACTCCCTTCGTTGGCAAAAAACCAGTATAAACTGTCTACCTAAGTCGTGAGATTCATAAAATTAGCCATGAACCATCTGTGCTATATGGAACGCAAGATCAAGGCTTTGCTCCGCGTTTAGCCGCGGATCGCACTGAGTTGCATAATTGAGTTTGAGATGATCATTCTCAATTTTCCGCCCACCGCCGATACATTCAGTTACATTCTCTCCTGTCATTTCCAGATGAACCCCGCCCGGAACTGTTCCCTCAGACCTGTGGATCTCAAAGAAACGGCTAACCTCGGTCATGATGTCGTCAAAATTTCGGGTTTTATGCCCGCTTTCGGCAACATAGGTATTGCCATGCATCGGGTCACAGCACCAAACAACCTTACAACCTGCCTTTTTCACTCCCCTCGCCAATTGTGGCAAATAATCTCCAACCTTGCCAGCTCCGAAACGGGTAATAAGGGTCAGTCGCCCTGCTTCATTGTCAGGATTTAGTTTTTCGATTAAGCGCAAAGTTTCACCAAGATCGTAACTCGGCCCGAGCTTTAAGCCGATCGGGTTAAGAATGCCCCTGAAAAACTCGACATGCGCACCGTCTAGTTGACGGGTCCGATCCCCGATCCAGACCATGTGAGCACTGCAGTCATACCATTCGTCGGTGATCGAATCTCGGCGTGTCAACGCTTCCTCGTAACCTAGCAGCAGCGCCTCATGAGAAGTATAGACATTTGCCTGGTTAAACTGAGGGCTGTCAACCTTGAGACCGATGGTTTCAAAAAAGTTCAAGGCTTTTGAAATTTGTTCAGCTAATTGTTCATAGTTTTGACCGACTGGAGAATTTTTAACAAAATCGTGGTTCCATGAGTGGACTCGGTGAAGCGCAGCATACCCTCCCTTAGTAAATGCACGGAGCAGGTTCATCGTTGCGCAGGACACATAGTATCCCTTGATTAATCGTTGTGGATCCGGGCGTCGCGCTTCAGGAGTAAATTCGGGGCTGTTAACCATATCGCCCCGGTAGCTCGGAAGTTCCTGGTCACCAATTTTTTCCATGTTCGACGACCGTGGCTTAGCAAACTGACCGGCAATCCGTCCAACCTTAGCAACAGGCTTGCCGCCAGCATAGGTCAAAATAATAGCCATTTGCAGCAGAACTTTTAGAGTTTCACGAATATAAGGAGCCGTACATTGAGAGAAATCCTCTGCACAATCCCCACCCTGTAAAAGAAAAGCCTTTCCTTCAGCCGCCTTGGCCAAAACAGCTTTGAGATCGCGAATCTCGCCTGCAAACACCAGCGGTGGAAAGGTTGAGATCGTTTCGATTGCCTGCTGATACTCATCAGGATCGGGCCACGGTGGAATTTGCGCTGCAGGAAAATTACGCCAGCTCGACGGATACCAGTTGCTAGATGAATCAGACATAAATACCCCTATCATATATTTTGAATTACAAACTAGGTAATATCACAAAACAGAAAATAATTATATTCACTCGCACCTACCGTGCTAAAGAAGCGTCATCTTATTTAACAAAACTTGGGAAGAGACTATACCCACTAGTAGGGCAATATTTCACCCAGATAACGAATCGTTTGATATCTGGTCCGATATCTGGCTGAATACCCTTGCCTTCCTTTTAAAAAGTCTTCTGAAATAAGAGGGGGCTTTGAGGTCGGTCCGCAATAGAGAACACATAAAGTTGGCCAGGCAGCCACTTGCTGATTGATTTTTTCCAATATGCCGCCCGCGAGAGGTTCCCTAGACTGGCATGTCTCCTCTGCCGACTGTAAAATAGAAGATGTCTCTTGAAACACCTATAACCTGTCAAGCTTTGGAGACATTTCCCATTTCTTCTACCAGATTCAACAATTCCACTTTGTGTCTAATGATTCTTTCGTTAGCATTAAACATGAGAGTTACATTTCTGTGTTTTGATGGTTTCGGTCGCACCTCCATCAAAACTGGTATCCCTCTCTTTTTCAAGCCTGGTGTCAGATCAAGTCTGAACTACTGCAGCTAAATACCAATCTTGCGCTGATACGGACAACTCTTGTGAAATGAAAGAATCCGGTTAAGGCCTTCCGCAGTCAGGATGCTAAGGTGAAAAATAATCTCTGCCTTCGTTTTTCCCTTCAGGTCTGAAAGGATGCATCCAGACAAAGGCTGACAGTGGGGGCAAGTCATCACCAGGGAAGCTATTGTATTTTTTAGATTCATTGCGGTGCCATCCCGTTAGATGCCTTCACCCAGTTTTTAATGCCTACTATATCTATGGACATAGACAAAAGCAGCTCACTGTTTGGCACCTCCTCCAATGCTGGTCCACTGACGAAATTGTCAATAGCAAGGTCCCTTAAGTTTTTTTTCTGATCTGCCAGTTGCATTCTGGTAAGCCTTAACCATGATCGAATCGAAACATATTTAAGTCGAGCTTGGTCCAGAGTTCTGGATTGGTTTTCACTTGAAACTGTTCACTCATGGCTATTCCTCCGTGGATGGCAATAAAATAATAATTCGAGTCTAGCTATAGGTGGGTTAGCAGCATCAGTCAAATAGATAAATTCTATCAAACCGATGAAAGATATTTATAATTTCGATATGAGTAGTAACGAGATTCGGACTTTGAGTTTCATTCAGACAGAACGGAATCTCACAACTTTTTAATTTTCAAAGAGAAATGCCCCCTGAGAACCTGAGGCATTCATCTTTAAAGTTACTAGTTTTGAGATCCAACCCCCGAAACAGAAAGGGCCCGGCAATAACGGGCCTTACTTTTTTTATTAATATGATCATTGGTAAACAAACTTATCACTGAAAGGCGCAAGGGGTTTGAACGAAAAAACGGCGCTGCAAGCCAAAAGGCTCTCTGCGCCGCCGCTGATAGTCCCAAAAGTGGTAGAGTGACAGTCGCAAGTATTTAAGTTAAATGCGGTTCATATTGATCAAGTTTTCTCAAAAAATTACGATAGGATATCCCTAGCCGATGTGCTGCGTTGGTTTTGTTCTGCCCACAGGCTGCGAGCTCTTTTTCAATCATCATGCACTCAAATCTGGTGGTTATCAGTTTCGTAAGTTCAGTCAACGTATAGTTATCTGCTGGCAAATCTGCAAGCAGATCCATCTGGTTCCAGTCAACCGCTTTCGACTGTTGCTGTGTCGTCGCGCCCCCCGTGGGTCCTACAAAGCTTCCCAGCAAAGCAGTTTGCTTCATGTAGTTTTCCAGTTCACGAATATTCCCTGGCCAAGTGTGGTTTCGCAGAGTTTCGATCTCAATAGGACTAAGCTTTCGGAACGCTCGATCAAACTTTGCACAATAGAAGAGGAGAAATTTATAAGCCAGCAAAACAACATCCTCACTCCGTTCTCGCAACGCAGGCAAGTAAACTGGCAACTCACAAAGTCGGTAATAGAGATCGCGACGAAAACGTCCTTTTTCAATTTCCTTTTCGATATTCACATTGGTCGTGGCGATAATGTTCGCCGATACGGGGATCACCTTTTGTCCACCGACTGGGGTAAACTGCTTATCCTCAATAACACTCAGCAGTTTAGCTTGGAGATGTGGCTCGATCTCAGATATTTCATCGAGCAAAATGGTTCCTCCCGCCGCCAAGCGAAAATAACCCGGGGCAGAAGACTTGGCATCAGTGAATGCTCCCTTTTCGTGACCGAAAAGTTCGCTTTCGAATAAAGAACTGGGAATACTGGGACAGTTAACTCTGATGAAGGGGCGCTCCACTCCGCAACGCTCGTGATGAATCTGTTTTGCCAGAACATTTTTGCCTGTTCCAGTTTCTCCTCTAATCAGAACATTGAGCCCTGATTGAGCGATCTCCGGTAGGATCGCTTTTATTTCCCCTATTTTTTGGGAAAATGCCATCATATTCACCCGTGAGAAAAGCGGGTTCTCTTCCTGCAACCGAATCCCCAAAACCATGTCGCCTTCACAATGTTCAATACGACAAATAGTCCCAGCGCCAATTTCGTAGTAGTGGTCCTCGCTAAAAGATAAACGCAGATCGACATGTTTATCCAAGCTAACCGACAAGGATTCGGGCACACACAACTTCAATCCTGCAGGACTGGCATCCAGCACAAATCCAGACTCCCAGTTTTGCTGCATACAATTACTGATCTGTAATGGCAGGTACAAACTTTCACGTGGATAACAACGACGATCATTCAATGCAGTCAGTGGCATATCGCCCCCTCTATTCAAAAAGTAATTGGAACTTTTTAAAAGGCTAAAGACATGTCCTACATGTTTGCATTTTCATTTAAATTGCCTAATCCATATTGTTTTTAGAACAATTAATATCTC
>NZ_QKAP01000024.1 GCF_003247215.1 Malonomonas rubra
CGTTTTCAGCAAAAGCGACAAAAGCGGTCGAAGCAACCAAGGCAACCATTGCCAGCAGTACGAGCATCTTCTTCATGATAATACCTCTCTCCTTTTTTGATGTGGTTGGATTATAAACCAGTCGACAATTTAGTCATCACGACTGCACCTGTCAACTGAAAAACTGTATATTGTATACATTTTTAAAATTCTTAAATCAAACCATCCGCGACAAGCTTTTCCTGGACCTTGTCCGATTTTTTCACTACCCCGGCAGCCATCTCGGCCTTAAATTCAGACAGTTTCACAGCCAGATCCCGGCTCTCGGTCGCCAAAATTTGAGCAGCAAATATCCCTGCATTACGTGCTCCAGCCGGGCCGATCGCCATGGTCGCCACCGGGATACCGGCCGGCATCTGAACCATTGCCAGCAGTGCGTCCAAACCCTGCAACGATGTTGCATCGATCGGCACCGCAATTACAGGAAGGGTGGTCTCAGCAGCAACGACCCCCGCCAGATGAGCAGCAGCACCAGCACCGGCGATCAACACCTTGATCCCGTTGTCGCGCGCCGCACTGACATAAGTCGCAGTCCGCTCTGGAGTACGATGGGCACTGGAGACGATCATCTCAAATGGAATATCGAACTGTTTGAGAACCTTTGCCGCTTCGGCCATGATCTCATAGTCGTTGTCACTGCCCATCAGAATACCGACCAAAGGGTTCTTGTGGTTCATCGTTAAACTCCTCATATAACCTAATTTATCTGTTCAGCGCCCGGGCACCGATATCCTTACGATAATGAACATCCTGCCAATCGATCACGGCAACACCTTGGTAAGCTTTATCGATCGCATCTTTTACAGTTGAACCAAGTCCGGTCACCCCCAGAACCCGTCCACCGCTATTAACCACTTGCCCATTTTTAAAGCTGGTTCCGGCGTGAAAAACCACCACGTCATCAATCTTTGCCGCCGTGTCCAGCCCGGAAATAGCCAAACCTTTATTGAAAGATGACGGATAACCACCACTGGCCAACACCACGCAAACGGCAGCTTTATCGTGCCACTCGAGAGTTTCCTGGGTCAGTTCACCACGAGCGCAGGCCTTCAGAATCGGCACAATATCTTCCTTCATCCGTACCAACAGCGGCTGCGCCTCGGGATCACCGAAACGGGCATTAAACTCTACTACCCGCGGTTTGCCGTCCTTGATCATCAAACCGACATAAAGTATGCCACTGTAGGGGCAGCCATCCTTTGCCATCCCGGCAATGGTCGGCTTGACGATCGTCTCGACGATCTCATCATACAGTTCGCTGGTGACCACTGGTGCCGGAGAATAGGCCCCCATACCACCGGTATTCGGGCCTTCGTCGTTATCGTAAACCCGCTTGTGATCCTGCGAAGAGGCGAGCGGCAGGATATTCTTGCCGTCAGTAAAAGCGAAGAAGGATGCTTCCTCCCCCTCCATGAACTCCTCAATCACCACAGTTGAGCCGGCAGCGCCGAACACCTGATCGAGCATGATATCATCAACTGCGGCGATCGCCTGTTCCTCGGTCATGGCTACAATCACGCCTTTGCCGGCCGCCAGACCGTCAGCCTTGACGACGATCGGCACACCCTGCTGCTTGATATACTCGACAGCATCGGAGTGTTCGGTAAAGCTCTGGTAAGCAGCAGTCGGGATATCGTACTTGGCCATCAGGTTTTTGGAGAACTCTTTGCTCCCCTCGATCTGCGCGGCAGCCTTGTTCGGGCCAAAAATTTCCAAACCTGCTTGCTGAAAGGTATCAACGATGCCCATGGTCAGCGGCACTTCCGGCCCGACCACCGTCAGATCGATCTTTTCCGCCTGAGCGAATTCACAAAGCGTATCGACCTCATCCGCGCCGATATTAATGCATTCGGCCAACTCAGCGATACCGGGATTGCCCGGGGCACAGTAGAGAGTCTCAACCAGTGGGGACTGGGCAATTTTCCAGCAGAGAGCATGCTCACGTCCACCGCCTCCAATAACTAGAATTTTCATATTCCGTCTCCTTTTTAGTGGCGGAAATGTCTCATCGAAGTGAACACCATCGCAATGCCGTGTTCATCTGCAGCGGCAATCACTTCCTCGTCGCGGATTGATCCTCCAGGCTGGATCACGGCAGTGATACCGGAGGCGGCAGCGTTGTCGATACCGTCGCGGAACGGGAAGAAGGCATCGGAAGCCATTGCGGCACCGTTCACTTCCAGGCCAGCATGCTCAGCCTTGATGGCGGCAATCCGAGCTGAGTTAACCCGGCTCATCTGACCGGCACCAACACCGATGGTCATATTGTCCTTACCGTAGACGATAGCGTTAGATTTGACGAACTTAGCCACCTTCCAGGAGAACTCAAGGGACTTCATCTCTTCCGGGGTCGGTTGACGCTTGGTAACAACCTTCACGTTTGCACTGAGTAATAGGTCGGCGTCCTGCACCAGCACACCTCCATTGACCCGTTTGAAGTCGAGGCGCTGACCAGGCTCAACCGGCCACTCACCACACTCAAGCAAACGCACGTTTTTCTTTGCGGCAACCACCTCAACGGCAGCGGCAGAAACCTTCGGGGCAATGATCACCTCGACAAACTGTTTGTCGCAGATCGCTTTGGCGGTTTCACCGTCCAGTTCCTGGTTGAACGCGATAATACCGCCGAAGGCGGACTCGGGGTCGGTGGAAAATGCACGTTGATAGGCATCGAGAAGGTTCTCACCGATCGCAACACCGCATGGGTTGGCATGCTTGACGATGACACAGGCCGGGCCTTCACTGAACTGCTTGACACACTCGAGGGCGGCATCGGTATCTCCAATATTGTTATAGGAGAGTTCCTTGCCTTGCAGCTGCTTGGCGGTCGCAATCGAAGCCTCTGTGACGTTCTTTTCCACGTAAAAGGCAGCTTTCTGATGCGGGTTCTCCCCGTAACGCATCCCTTGCGCCTTTTGGAACTGCAAGGTCAGGGCAGGTGGGAACTCGGCGTGCTCCTCGGCGGTCTTCTTGCCAAGCCAGTTGGAAATGGCGCCATCGTATGCAGCGGTATGCTGGTAAACCTTGACCGCCAGCTTGAAGTTTGTCTCCTCAGAGACTTCACCACTGTTCGCCTTCATCTCTGCAATGACGGTCTCGTAATCGGCCGGATCAACCAGCACGGTAACGAATTTGTTATTCTTGGCGGCGCTTCGCAGCATGGTTGGGCCGCCAATATCGATGTTTTCGATCGCATCAATCAGCGAGCAGTCCTCTTTGGCAACAGTCGCTTCAAACGGGTACAGGTTGACGACAACCATATCGATCGGCTCGATATCATGCTTAGCCATGGCATCGACATGCTCAGGGTTATCGCGCAGGCCAAGCAGCGCACCATGCACCTTTGGGTGCAGGGTCTTGACCCGGCCGTCCATCATTTCCGGGAAACCTGTGTAGTCGGAAACATCCATGACCGGTATGCCAGCATCGCGGATCATCTTGGCGGTACCGCCGGTGGAAAGAAGTTCAACACCGAAGCAGTTTAGCTCGCGGGCCAAATCGAGGACACCCGCTTTGTCGGACACCGATATCAATGCTCTTTTGATGGCTGCCATGAATTCTCCTTTTGTCAGGCTAAAGACAGAGTTAAAAATATAAGTTAACGAAACAGGTCTGAAAAAACGAAGAAAGGACAGTCAACAGACTGTCCAGTTCACACAATAGAGTCTTAAGTTTAACCGCTGCTACAAAAAGTCAAGGCTGGCGAGAAAAGCTTTTTGGAACGCCGGCGTCCCTGACAGTGGGTAGACCTTAAGGCTTGAGGCCAGTTTTTTTGCTTGCTCGGCACCATCTTCCTGCTGCAGAACATGCAACAAACCATTCAGCACTACCCCAGGTAGAAAGCGGCACTTTTCTATCACGTTTTCCGGCAACATGGCAACCCCTTTCAGAGCTGTAACCGGCAAGGCACCGCCCAACGCCCCGGCGATACGCACCGAACTCAACTGTTCGGCCGACAGGGAGTTCCGTTCAAGCAAGCAGTTCACCCCGGCCCGCACCGCCCCTTTCGCCAGCTGAAAAGCACGCACATCCTGCTGCGTCAGTAGCAAACAGGTTCGCGCGTCCCGATATAGTTGCAACGCCTGCCCTTCAGCATCGGCAACCAGATAGCGGGCCAAATTGGAATCTATTTCATCCGCAGACCGGATGCGCCCGTCCGGAGCAATCAATCCCGCTTGTAAAGCGCAGCTGAAAAGTGAAAACAGCCCGCTGCCGCAGATTCCTTTCGGCGTGCCGCCACCAGCTACGGTATAGGTGAATTGATCGCGAACAATACCAACCTCAGTCACAGCGCCAAAACCATAGCGCATCCCACATCTCAGATTGCCCGCTTCAAACGCTGGCCCGGCAGCGACCGAAGTCCCCCACCAGTGAACTCCATCCCAAAGCGCCAGTTCTGCGTTGGTTCCCAGATCAATATATAGTGTCGGTCCCTCATCCGGCGAACTGGCTAGCAGAACCGACAATAGATCACCGCCGACATAGCCGCTGACCAGTGGCATCAGATAAAGAGGCACCGGCAAATCCACCCCCAGCCTGTCGCAATCCAGGGGTTCTCCCGCCAGATAATCGGGGCGGTAAGGAGGCCGCACCAGCTTTTCCACCGTTTCTCCGGCCAACAACAAACTGATTGTGGGGTTGGCGGCCGCTGCGGCTGCGGTGAACTGCTCGGGGTCGGCGCCGGTATGCGCCAACAAATCATTGATCAGATCATTTATCCCCTCGACCAGCAGGGTCTGCAATTGAACAGCATAACCAGCTAACGCCGCCTCGATCCGGCTGATCACGTCGGCCCCAAATTGTTGCTGCGGATTGTCGAGACTTGCTTCAGCCAGCACTTGCCCGTCGGCACCACAAACCCGGCCGATCAAACTAGTGGTGCCAAGATCAAGCCCGAGAAAAAGTTTCCTCACCCCTGTTCCTCCAAATATCGTCGCGGCACCCGGGGGCTGATCCGGCAGAAAACTTCGTATGAGATGGTGTCAAGTTGCTCTGCCCATTCGTCTCCGGTGATAGTTATTCCGTCCGCAGATCCGAGCAGGGTCACACAATCCCCGACTCGGGTCTGTGGCAGATCAGTAACATCGAACATGATCCAGTCCATGCAGACCCGACCGATCAACGGAATTTTCCGGCCATGCAGAGCTCCCTGCCCACAATTGCTGAACAGTCTGTTGTAACCGTCTGCATAACCGATCGGCAGAATGGCGATCCGGCTTTCGCGCGCGGTGTGAAACTTATGTCCATAGGAAACGCCGCTGCCGGCTGGTAGCGTTCGCAACTGCGCGATAGAGCTGCGCAGGTGCATCACCGGACGAAGGTCGAGCTTGTCTGCAAACTCAGGGCCGGGCAGACCGCCATAGAGCATAATCCCCGGCCGTACCAGAGTGGCTTCCGGCACCTCCCAGCCAGACAACCCGGCGCTGTTGCTGATATGGATGTCATCCGGCACAATCCCTGCCTCTCGCAGCATCTGCAGCACGGACCGAAACCGTTCCAGTTGCTGTAACGTCACACCAGAGTCAAGATCGTCAGCACAGGCCAGATGCGACATCAGGCCAGAGATCTTCAACCCGTTAAGCTGGAGTAACTGCGGTAGAAACTCGCGCAGTTGTGCGGGCAAAAAACCGACTCGCCCCATCCCGCTGTCGATCTTCAGATGCACCGGCAATCTACAACCACTCTGCTCTGCCGCTGCAGACAAGCGCAGTGCAGTTTGTGGATCGAGCAGGGCCGGCATCAACTTGTTCTCAATAAAAGCGGCCTCCTGTCCCGGAAAGCAACCACCGAGAACCAGCAACGCCTCATCAATTCCGGCATCCCGCAGCTGTAACGCTTCTTCCAGGGTCGCCACTGCGAAATCGCGCACTCCAGCACGCTGGAAACAGTTAGCTACTGGTACAGCCCCGTGGCCATAGGCGTCCGCCTTAACCACTGTCAGAGTGCGTTGATGCGGCTGACAGAATTTTTCAGCCTGCCGAAGGTTATGCAGCAAAGCGTTCAAATCGATATCGGCCCAAGTAGGTCGCTTTGAATACTGTTCTGTCACAAAAGGCTCCGAGAAAAAGGTTATTTAGAAACACTGAGATTAAAAATATATCCCTGCGCACTCTCTGTAAAGCAACAAGCCACCGGGAAAGTTAATTGACACCAACGAGTCGGGGCGAGTACGATTGATAATCGTATTATATAAGCCCTTTTACTTAGTGGAGATTTTTATTTATGTGTCTCGATTACGGCCCCTTCAAACTGGTTAGCAACGATCAGGAAACCGACCTGCAAGATATCTCCTCGATCATGATTCAGGAAGACAGCTTGAAACTGATCGACTCCTTCGGCAAGACCAGCACCATGTCTGGCAAGATTTGTGAAATCGACCTAATGAATCAGCGCATCGTACTGGCCTGACTCGAACTATTCAACCCGGTACACACTTATAATTCCTGTATGGGGGATCGTCGATGCTCTCCGGACTTTACCTGATTACTGACGACAATCTGGATGGAAAGTTATTACAGAAAGTTGAGGCGGCACTGACCGGTGGTGCCCGGATCGTGCAGTACCGGGCGAAGAACACGCGGCCGGACGATCGCCGCAAGATGGCGGAGGAGCTACGTGAACTCTGCAATCGGTTTGCCGCCAAGCTGATCATCAACGACCTGCCTGAGTTAGCCCGCGAAGTAAATGCCGACGGCGTTCACCTAGGACAGGACGATATGCCGGCGGTGCGGGCCCGCCAACTCATCGGCGGTGGCAAGATCATCGGTATCTCGACCCACAGCGTTGAAGAGGCTCTCAAGGCGGAAGCCCAGGGTGCCGATTACGTAGCCATCGGCAGCATCTTCCCGACCAATACCAAGGATGACATTACCCAGGTCGGACTCGACATGCTGCGTAATGTCCGCAAAGCGGTCCGGGTTCCCTTGGTCGCGATCGGCGGCATCACCCCGGAAGGGGCGTTTGAAGCGCTCGAGGCAGGAGCCAATTCGGTCGCAGTCATTTCCGGAGTCATGGCGGATGCCGACCCGGCCCGCGCGGCGAAGGAATATTCGCTATTGTTCAACCGCAACAAGCCCAAACCGAACGGCCGGGTCCTGACCATCGCCGGCTCCGATTCGGGCGGCGGGGCCGGCATCCAAGCTGACACCAAAACCATTACCCTGCTCGGCAGTTACGCCAGTACGGCGTTGACGGCCCTGACCGCACAGAACTCCCTCGGCGTTGCCGAAACCTATCAGGTGCATACCGATTTTGTCATCAAGCAGATCAACACCATTCTCGATGACATCGGCACAGATACGGTCAAGACCGGCATGCTCAGCTGGGGCGGAATTGTTACTCGGGTCGCCAAAGTAATCGCCGAACGATCGTTGTTGGCAGTGGTCGATCCAGTGATGGTCGCCAAAGGGGGCGAATTGCTGCTCGACAAAGAAGCGAACGAAAGCTTGATATCAAGCCTGTTGCCGGAATCCTACCTGCTGACACCCAACTTGCCCGAGGTTGCCACCCTTACCGGCATCGAGCCGAGCAATATAGAGGAGATGATCGAAGCTGGGCAAAGCCTGCAGGCGCTTGGTGCGCGCAACATCCTGATCAAGGGGGGACACCTTGAAGGTGAAGCGATTGACATCCTAATGCTCGGTGACAACGAATATCGCTTCAGTTCTCCACGCTTCGACACCATCAACACCCACGGCACCGGCTGCACCCTTTCTTCCGCTATTGCTACCTTCCTTGCCCAGGGTTACCCACTACGCTATGCCGTGGAACGCGCAAAACGTTTTGTCATCCTGGCGATTGAGCACGCGATACAGCTCGGTAAAGGGCATGGCCCGGTAAATCATTTCCAGGCGGCAATGCAACTCTTGCATCAAGAGGCCTCGGTAGATTAAACTAAAAAACCCGAGTATACGATTTTCACTTGCAGCGCTTCCACTGCACCGTGGCAAGCGCTGATTTTCGCTTTTGAGGACAAGATTGAAATGACACAATTGGAGATGGCCCGGGCAGGGCAAATCAGTGACCTGATGCGACAGGCTGCTGCAACCGAAAATATCGATCCAGAGATTTTGCGACAGAAAATTGCCGCCGGGACAGCGATCATCTGCCGCAACAACAAGCACACCAACGCACCACCGCTGGCGGTCGGCGAGGGTCTACGCACCAAGACCAACGCAAATATCGGCACCAGCTCGGACGATACCAACATCGACAACGAGCTGAACAAGGCCAAGGTTGCTGTTGCCGCCGGTGCCGACGCAATCATGGACCTGTCGACCGGCGGCCCGATCGATGAAATCCGTGCCGCCATCGCCTCGCAGACCGATGTTTGTCTCGGCAGTGTGCCGCTCTATCAGGCAGCCTGCGATGCCGTTCTCAAACAGGGTAAGCCGATCGTCGACATGACTGTCGAAGACATCTTCGCTGGCGTCGAAAAGCATTTGGAGGACGGCGTCGACTTCATCACCGTCCATTGCGGTGTCACCTTGGAAACGGTCAAACGGATGGAAAAAGAAGGCCGCATCATGGAGGTCGTCTCTCGCGGCGGCTCCTTCACCGTCGAATGGATGCTGTACAACAAGGCGCAGAACCCGCTCTACGAATATTTCGACCGACTGCTCGAAATTGTCCGCCGCTACGACGCAGTCCTCTCCCTTGGAGACGGTTTCCGCCCAGGTTGTCTGGCCGACGCCACCGACCGCGCTCAGATTCACGAACTGATGATCCTCGGCGAGCTGACCCAGCGTGCCCAAGATGCAGGCATCCAGGTGATGATCGAAGGCCCCGGCCACGTTCCGCTCGACCAGATAGAGGCCAACATCAAGCTACAGAAGCGGCTCTGCCACGGAGCCCCCTTCTACGTCCTCGGCCCGCTGGTCACCGACATCGCTCCTGGCTACGACCACATCACCTCGGCGATCGGCGGCACGATTGCCGCGGCAGCCGGTGCCGATTTTCTCTGCTACGTCACCCCGAGTGAACATCTGCGGCTGCCGACAGCGGAAGACGTTCACGAAGGGGTTATGGCCGCCCGTATCGCGGCCCACGCCGCCGACATCGTCAAAGGTGTTCCTGGAGCGATTGAGAAAGACAACGCCATGGCCCGCTGCCGCAAAGAACTCGACTGGGAAGGCCAGTTCAAATTGGCAATCGACCCGGAGAAAGCCCGACGCCTGCGCGCGGAATCGGGGGTCGACGAAGAGCATGGTGCCTGTACCATGTGCGGTGCGCTGTGCGCTTACAAAGTGATGAACGAACGGAGCGAGAAAAAAGCTGTTGCCGGTTAAGGGAAAGTATATTTATACTCGGCTGTTTTCTTCTGTCTGAAAACTGATAGCTGTCGGCGCCGGGCAATTTAGGCGTCGCATTCAGGAGACACTGCCGATGTGCGCAAAAAAAGTAACCCGTCCGCGCCGCAAGCCAAAACTGAAGCTGCGCGGCTTTAACAATCTAACAAAAACGCTTTCTTTCAATATCTACGATATCTGTTACGCAAAACGACCAGAGGCGCGTAAGGAATATCTGGAGTATATCGACGAAGAATACAACGCCGAACGGTTGACCAAAATCCTGACGGAAGTCACTGAGATCATCGGCGCCAACATCCTCAATATCTCCAGTCAGGATTACGACCCGATGGGCGCTTCCGTCACGGTACTGATTTCCGAAGAACCGATCGAACCGAAATCGGACCAGGTGCTTGCCCACCTCGACAAGAGTCATCTCTGTGTCCACACGTATCCAGAGACCGACAACAAGCTGGGAATTTCAACCTTCCGGGTTGATATCGATGTATCGACCTGTGGTAGAATCAGCCCATTGAAAGCGCTCAATCACCTGATCGACTCGTTTGAATCGGATATCGTGGTTCTGGATTACAAGGTGCGCGGCTTTACACGCGACGTCCAAGGGAAGAAACACTACATCGACCACCGGATTCACAGCATCCAGCAGTTTATCCGGAAAAGCATTCGTGACATGTATCAATGCATCGATATTAACATTTTCCAAGAGAACCTGTTTCACACCAAGATGCTGCTGAAGGACTTTAACCTGGAGAAATATCTGTTTTCGACCACCTATGAGGACTTGTCGCAAACGGAACTACGGGAAATCAAAACAAAACTCGAACAAGAAATGACGGAAATCTTCTACTCGAAAAACATCTACTGATGCCTAAGGGGAGACGATGCAACGACAGTTTTTCTCGCTACTAGTTCTATTACTACTAATGACCGCCTGCGCCGGACATAAACATCTGGGTAACCCGGAAGCCCCATATCCACCTGAGAAAGACCCGCAGGTTGGAGATATCCTCCACCTGCCAACCGGCGTCTATGTCACTCAAGAAGAGCTGTTTGACCAAGCCGGCCGGGTACAGATCATCTACGTTGGTGAGACTCACGACAACCCCGCCTCCCACCGACTTCAGTTCGACATCCTGCAGGCACTTACAAAAAACAACCCGGGCAAGGTCACTTTAGGGATGGAAATGTTCACCCCTGAACAGCAACCGGCACTCAACCGCTGGACAGCAGGCGAACTGGACGAGAAGACATTCCTCAAAGAGGTCGGCTGGTTCGAAAACTGGCGAATGAATTTCGCCCTTTACCGCGACCTGCTGAACTTTTGTAAGGAAAATAAAATCCCGGTTCTGGCGTTAAACGCCAACAAAGATCTGCAGAAAAAGGTCGGTCGTGTTCCGTTTGAGGAATTATCCGCAGAGGAGCAGGCGCAACTTCCGGAGATGGATCTGCACGACCCATATCAACGGTCGATGGTCGAAGCGGTGTTCAGCGGCCACAAGATGGGCAACGGAGTGCTCGATGGTTTCCAGCGGGTACAGACCCTGTGGGATGAAACCATGTCGCAGAATATTGCTGAGTTTGTGAAAATGGCCGACAAAAATGAGCAAATTGTGGTTGTCGCCGGCGGTAACCACGTGCGTTACGGATACGGAATCCCAAGGCGCGTTTTCCGCCGCGTTCCGGCTAGTTATATCCTGATCGGTTCGCAGGAAATAGTCATTAGCGAAGAGAAGCAGGATCGGCTAATGAACGTCAAAAAACCGGACTACCCGATGCCGCCCTATCATTTAGTCAAGTTTACCGAATATGAAACGCTGAAAGATTCGGGCGTTAAACTCGGCATCCTGCTTGGCGATGAAGATGAAAATGGCATCCGGGTCAAAGGGTTGATCCCCGGTTCCGTGGCCGAAAAAGTTGGCCTCGAAAAAGACGATCTTCTCATTCAAATGGATGATATCGAGCTGAAAGAAGCGTTCGATCTGATCTACGAACTCCAGCAGAAAAAGGTTGGCGACAAAATCGAACTGACCCTGAAGCGTGGTGAAGCTACCTTGACCCTGCCGGTTGAATTCACCGAAGCGGAACCGAAGCACCAGAACATGGGCATGAAGCACGGCAAGGAATAGCTTTACGACAATCTCATCTTTCAGCGCAGCGGGCTAGTTCCCGCTGCGCTTTTTTGTGTCCTTTCGGAGGTCCAGCCTTAAAAAAATTCAGCAGCAATATCTTTGCGTTTCTTTTTTCGCATCTGATTGTTCCTGCCATACCGGGCACTCGATGCCAATACACTCTTTATTCTGGCTACGTTGATAACAGCCAATTTGAGCAGCCGCCGTCAATTTTACCGGCAGATATTCCGCAGACAGTTCAGCCGCTCTTTTCAGCCCCAGCCAGCAATCCCGCTGACAACAACGCCCCGCTTCCAGACCGGCAATCTGTTCGAGCACCTGCTGCGTCACCTGTTGCACAATCTGGCGCTGTCGCGGTTTGATCGGATTGGCCTGCAGCAATAAACTGAAAGCGATCCCGACCCCGGTTGCCGCGCCGCAAATACCAGTAAAAGCGCAGCTCCCGCCAATCACCTGCGAACCTCGGCGGATCGCTGTTTCAATTAAGTCATCAGTAATATTACCGCCACTGTTCCGATAACCGGTGATGATAATCGCCGGAACCAGCGAATGATGTTCCGGTCCATTCACCGGGATCGCCGGATGCTGACGAAAACGCTGTAACAATTCCAACAGATCGGTTTCGGTCGCCTCGGCGCACAGATGTTCGAGTACAGCTAAGGCATCCACGCTGTGACAGCGGTCGCAGACAAAATGTTGCTCCAAGCAGTGAGCACTGGTCATTGCCGACTGTCCACAGTAGTGGCACGTCAGTTCCACTTCATTGTCCGAATAGAGCAACGCCTGACCGCAAACCATGCAGCCGGAAGGGAATCTGTCTTCGTACTGTGTCGCCTTGTGCAGCGGGGTTTCCGGTGGCAACGCGCAGGCGCAGCTATTGCCCAGATCGAGGTTGGTGACGCTGCCGTCATTCTCATCCAGTAAAAAGATGTGCTCACCAAGCCGCTCTGCCAAATCCTTTTCCAGCAGGGCGCGCTGACCTGCAAACAACTGACGACCGTCCGGCAACCCCAGACAAGGCAAAGGACCACGATAAATCACCGATACCGGCTCGCTCTGACGCGGTTTGTAGGCAGCGAAGGTTAGCGAATAGAATGAATGCTGCCGCACCACCCGGTATGGAAAACGCTTGAGCAGACGAATGTCGACAAAGCCGGTTTCTTCCAACAAACCAACCAGATCCTTCTGCAACAGCGCGCCACCGATGCACTCCCCATGCAGTTGGGCGTCATTGCGGATCGCAGCGTCCGGCTCATCCTCGCAGACCACATCGGAGATCACCAGTCGTCCGCCCGGTTTCAGAGCCCGGTACAGCTCGGCGAAAGCGCTACGCTTGTCGTTGGAGAGGTTCATCACGCAGTTGGAGAGTACCAGATCGGTACTGTCATCCTCCAGCGGAAGTTCCTCCAGATAACCTTTGCGGAATTCAATGTTGTCGTAACCGAGATTTTTCCGCACTTCCGCAGCGCCTTGTTCGGCAATCTGCAGCATCGGATCGAGCATGTCGACGCCGATCCCCTTCCCTTTCGGTCCGGCCTGCTTGGCAGCAATAAAAATTTCCACCCCCCGACCACTGCCTAGATCCACGACCACCTCTCCCGGCTTGATGTCAGCTTCAAGCACCGGGCTGCCACAACCGTAGCCACGGAAGCGGAATTCCGGCGGGATATGCGCGATTTCCTCTTCAGCGTAGCAGACCGGATTAAGGATGCCCTCCTTGGTATCGAGCGCCGCCACATTATAATAGTTCTTCACCACATTGCGGGTGTTCTGTTCGGCGATCGACAAGAGACAATTGGCATGCGTCAAAGCGACATGCCCATGAGCACCGCAATTCTCTAAAATGTCACCCATCTTCAACCGCAAGCCTGGAGCAGTCCTTTCCGGCAAACGGGTAGCCTGCTGCTCGATCAACCAGAAGAAGATCTTTTCATAGAGCGGTAGATAAGGATCGCAGCCGAGAAACTTGCCAGAGTGAATAAATGAATGGTCCAGATCGCCACCGCCGGTAAAATAACGCAACGCCCCTTTTTCGTTGGCGATGGTCGCCCGGCGAATTTTATCCATTACCGGACTGTTCAACCAGGCTTCCTGCAGGCCGTTATCGATCGTTGTCGCAACCGCCTGATTGCCGACCAGTGCAGCTGAAGGATAGAGCTTGCCATCGAAGCCGATCGCCGCCGACTCCCAACCACTGCTGCTGCCATCATGAACGGTCCCGGCCGGGGCAAAGATTTGCGTTTTCAGGGCTGTCAGGTTATCGATCTGGATGCCTACGGCTTCCGCTTTTTCTGTGGCAGCGACAAGTTGTGGGAAGATCTCCTCCGGTGGCACAAATCCGGCACTGTTCCCACGCCCTTGAACGAAGTACCAGAGGTAGTGCAGGTTGCTGGCGCCAACCTCGACTGCAAAATCGACCAATGCCGTCATATCTAACAGATTGCGGCGCTCAACGCACATCGACAGGGTAAAGGGCCAACCCCGCCCTTTAAGTCGCCTCAATTGACCACGCAGTTTTTCAAAGGTTCCCTTCCCGCGTATCGCGTCGTGCTGCTCACCGAGGCCATCGACAGAAATCTGCAGATGGACCCGGGTCAGGTCGTAATCAGCAACCAGCAGGTCATCTAGCAGCAGACCGTTTGTCAGCATCACCACATGCGCATCCGGGATCGCCAGCAGACCACACAAAATCTGTTTAAACTCCGGATGAAACATCGGCTCGCCTCCGGTCAGGGCAAAGATCCGACAACCGATTTCCGCGGCTTCTTGCGCAATCCCAATAATCTGTTCGGCGCGCAACTCGCCCTCGGAATTCGGCCCGGAAGTAAACAGGCAGTGCCGACAACTCAAATTGCAGCGATTGGTGACATGAAACCACAGCTCCTGCAGCTTATCGGGGTTGAGATATTGAAAGCGCCCCGGATATTCACTTGCCGCAGCATCCGGAAGACGCGCGAGGAACTTTTCCTGCAATGGTATTGGCTGCGTGGACAGGTTCTGCAAGATCTGCTCACCGGACGCGTTCGGTGCAAACCAACTCGGATGATCATTGCGAAAATAGATCGGCTGGCGGTTAAACTCCACGCGGGTCCAGCAGTGTGGGGTGAAAGCCATTATCCATCCTTAAAATAAAAAGGGCCACTGCACATCTGCGGTGACCCTTTTGGCATGATACAAAAAAAACGATCAGCCTTTCCCGGCACTGCCGAGAACCGCTTCATTCTTGTGCTTGATCAGTTCAATCAACTCTTTGCGAGCTGCACCGAGGTACTTGCGCGGATCGAATTCGCCGGGGTCATTGGCGAGGTATTCGCGCACCTTGGCGGTTACGGCCAAACGACCGTCAGAGTCAATGTTGATTTTACAGACTGCGCTGGCCGCAGCCCTGCGCAGTTGCTCCTCGGGCACACCGACCGCTCCATCCATTTTACCACCATACTGGTTGATCAAATCAACATAAGCTTGTACAACACTTGACGCTCCGTGCAGGACGATCGGGAAGCCGGGAATGCGTTTTTCACACTCTTCAAGGATATCGAAGCGCAACGGTGGCACCTCTTCCCCCTCTTTCAGCTTGAACTTGTAGGCCCCGTGACTAGTGCCGATCGATATCGCCAGCGAGTCGACACCGGTTTTTTTGACAAAATCCTCAACCTCGTCCGGCTGGGTGTAGGTCGATTTTTCCGCTACCACCTCATCCTCGATCCCGGCCAACACGCCAAGCTCGCCCTCAACGGTGACATCAAACTGGTGCGCGTATTCGACCACCTTCTTGGTCAAAGCGACATTTTCGTCATATGGCAGGTGGGAACCGTCGATCATCACCGAGGAGAAACCAGAGTCGATGCAGCTTTTGCAAATCTCAAAGGAATCACCATGGTCAAGATGCAGCACAATGGGAATATCAGAACCCATCTCGCGGGCCATCTGCACGGCACCGGTTGCCATGTAGCGGAGCATAGTTTCGTTAGCGTAACTCCGGGCCCCCTTGCTGACCTGAATAATTACCGGCGAATTGGTTTCCGCACAGGCGGTGATTATCGCCTGCAGCTGCTCCAGGTTGTTGAAGTTGTAGGCCGGGATAGCATAACCGCCATCGACCGCCTTTTTGAACAGCTCACGGGAATTGACCAGGCCCAGATCTTTATAACTGACTGCATCACCCATCGGTAAAATCCTCCTTAGAAGCTATAATAATTGGTCCCGGTAAGGGTCTTTCCCAGGACGTCGGAAGTAAACTGTATACTTTTATCAACCCGTTAGCCGAATGTCCAGCGACAGCACGAACATATCGGGAATTATCTTTGTAAATTATAAGGCTCGAGACGGTTGCAATAGCTCTCGACTTCCTCTAATATACGCGGGTTTTTTGGATAAGACCTTAAATTTAGCCATATTATTTATTGTTTGAGTGAAAGGTTACACACCAATGGTCGATACAAAAACCCAGAAATGTTTTGAAGAATGGAAAGAGCGGGAAGCGATTGCCGAAGCGATGATTCCGTTGATCGGCAAACTCTACCGGGACCATGAAGTCATTTGCACGGTCTTCGACCGTACGCTGGTGAACAAATCGGGCAATGAAATCATGCGGGTACACCGTTTTGCCCGGCAGATTATCGACCGGGAAATCTGGGTTCGGGACACCTTTCCGATGTTGCAGGCAATGGTCACCCTCGATCTGGCTCCCGGCAGAGTTGACCTTGCCAGGCTGGTACTGCGTTATCAAGAGCAAGGCGGCGATGTTGCTGCCTTCGTCGCCGAACAACTCAAAGATCTCAACACTGGAAAAGGTCAACAGCTTAGTGAACCGCGTGACGTAGTACTCTACGGTTTCGGCCGCATCGGTCGCCTGCTGGCCAGAATCCTGATCGAACAGGCCGGTGGCGGCAATAAACTCCGCCTGCGAGCCGCAGTGGTCCGCAAGGGAAGCGCCGATGATCTGGCCAAGCGGGCCAGTCTGCTGCGCCGCGACTCGGTCCACGGTCACTTCGACGGCACCATCCGCATCGACGAGGAAGAGAACGCGATCATCGCCAACGGCAACATGATCCGCGTTATCTACGCCAACTCCCCGGAAGAGGTCGACTACACCCAGTACGGCATCAACAACGCCATTGTCATCGACAACACCGGCAAGTGGCGCGACCGCGAGGGCTTGGGTAAACACCTGAAGTCGCCCGGCACCTCGCACGCCCTGCTAACCGCACCGGGCAAAGGCGACATCCCGAACATCGTCTACGGCGTCAACCACGACACCATCGACCCGAACGAGAAAATTCTCTCAGCCGCCAGTTGCACCACCAATGCCATCGTTCCTACCTTAAAAGCGGTCAGCGACAAGTTCGGCATTGTCAGCGGCCACGTCGAAACCTGTCACAGCTACACCAACGACCAGAACCTGATCGACAATTACCACAAAAAGGAACGTCGCGGTCGCGCTGCGGCGCTGAACATGGTCATCACCGAAACCGGCGCCGCCAAAGCGGTCGCCAAGGCGTTGCCGGAATTGACCGGCAAACTGACGGGTAATGCTATTCGCGTACCGACACCGAACGTTTCGCTGGCGATCCTTAATCTGACACTAGAAAAAGAGACCACCGTCGAAGAATTGAACAATTACCTGCGCGAAATGTCGCTCAATTCGCCACTGCATGACCAGATTGACTACACTAACTCCCCAGAAGCCGTTTCCACTGACATGGTCGGCTCCCGCCACGCCGGGGTGGTCGATTCGCTGGCCACTATCGTCGATGGCAACCGCTGTGTGCTCTACGTCTGGTATGACAACGAGTACGGCTACAGCTATCAGGTAGTACGGATCGTCGAGCAGATCTCCGGCATGAAGTTGGAACACTGGCCGAAGTAAAACGCTCAATCTACGCTGCACATAATCAAGCGGGCAATCTCATTTTAGATTGCCCGCTTTCGTTTTGGGAATTGATATATTGCGGTGATTGTGAGAACTACCTTTCAAAGTTGATTATCATCCACAAACCAACTTGTTCGCCAGTGCAACAAAGACGAATCTGTCGCGTCAGTACGGATTAGAAGCGGAAGTATTCTGCTCAGGGAGTTTTATTCACGATTTGACCGAACAGCTTAGCAAAGAGCTCGGGGCTAATTTCTTTGAGGACCAGCAAGGAGACAATTATGATCACCAGCATCGCCAAAAAGATCAGCGCTTCGCGTTTGACGTCCGGTTCTGGAAAAACGAATTTTTTGAGG
>NZ_QKAP01000020.1 GCF_003247215.1 Malonomonas rubra
CTTCCACCCGTTCGGAGAGCAGTTCGTTAAACGGCGAGGCGATCAGGTTGCCGACCACGGTAAAGGAAAAGAACACCACCACCGCGGTCAACAGCAGCGCCACCGTCCAGGCCAGGTAGTACAAAATCATCCCGTACCAGACCTCGGTTCCGGGCGCATAGGTTTCCAGCATCAACTCAAACAAGTCGAGACCGAAATAAACCGACAACGAAAAAATTAGCACGTTGATTGAAAAAGGAAGCGCCAGATATTTCAGCAGTCCCGGCCTTTTGCCGAGGAATTTCGCCGCCCGTAGCGGGTAGCTGAAACCGCGGGTAAAACTCGCCACCGGTTTAACAGCAGCAGAGGCAACATTGCCGATCATTGTTCCTCCTTGCTCACTTTCAGTCCTACTGCCAGGGTCGGACATTGCAGCTTGATCCCCAGCTTGTCCAGCATCTTCTTATTCGACATCCGTCGTGACTCCTTCTGGTAGGACAGCATCAACGGGTTCATCTCTTTTTCCGCCTCCGCCATACTGATCTGCTTGGGGCGCGGCAACTGATACAAGTCGGCAACGGCGAGAAAATAATCTGTCATGCTACTTTCCTGTCCGTCGCAGACGTTGAAAATGTCACCACCTTCGCCCCTCTCCATCGCCGCCAGGCAGACCTGCACCAGGTCGAAGGTATGAATCCGGTTGGTGAACGAAGCGTCCTCCGGCAACAGTACCGGGTGACCCTGCATAATCCGCGCTACCGGCAACCGACCCGGCCCGTAGATCCCGGTCACGCGCAGGATGACCAGTTCAAAGCCGAGCTTCTGCGCATGTTCCTGCAATTGACTTTCAGCGCTGGCGCGCCGCATCGCCCGTGCGGTCTGCGGATTGATCAGCGTTTCCTCGGTGACCATGGCCCCACCGCAATTGCCATACACACCGCTGGTACTGATATAGACCAGCTTGCTCGGAACATTATCCGGTGCAAGCTTACGGCAGAAATTGAGCATCCGGTAGTCGCTTTTCCCACCCCCTTGCGGCGGCATGAAATAGAAGACCTGTTTGCCATGCACCGGTACGGTTGGAGCATCTTCCTGATAATCGAAGTTACCGATGATAGCCTGAAAACCAAGCTGCTGCAGTTCAGCGGCTCGTTCCGCGGTCTTTGCCGTGGCCAATACGCTCTTTCCTTGCGCTAGCAAAATCTTGCCGACCCGACGACCAATATCGCCGCAGCCGATGATTACAACCTTTTTCAACCGATCCCTCCCTAACGCAAACTCTTACTGACGATTTCATATAAATCTTTCGACAATTTGGCGGTCTGCATCCGCTCCAGCTCAGCTTTCATCAGTGCGCGCCGTTTTGACTCTAGCTTCCTCCAGCGGGTAAAGGAACCAGCCATGCGGGCTGCGACCTGCGGGTTACGCTGATCAAGCTTAAGGATCTGCTCGGCCAGTAGTCGATAACCGGCACCGTCGGCACGGTGGAATGCCGCCAGATTCTGTGTGAAGGCGCCGATCAGCGAACGGAAGCGGTTCGGATTTTTCAAGCTGAATGCCGGATGATGCAAAAGCTGTTCAATCTCGGCAAAAGCATCCACTTGACGTGAAAGCGCCTGGATACTGAACCACTTGTCGATAACCAGCGGATGTTCCTGCCACTGCTGGAAAAAATCATCGATCACCTGTTTGCGTTCGGCGGCCGGGTTGTCGACCAGCGCAGCAAAAGCGGCCAACCGATCGGTCATATTGTGTGCCTCACGATACTGTTGTAAACAAAAATCGGTGATCCGCTGTTCGTGCAGCTCCATCAAAAGCGACAGGCAAAAATTACGCAAACTGCGTCGACCGACCGATAGCGGATCAAGGCAATACACCCCATCGTCCTGACATTCCTGGTAGCGCTCCAGCAATCTCCCCTGGCATTCGCTCGCCAACTGCCAACGTGCACGGTTACGAACTTCACGGATCGCCTGGGGGTCGTATTCCGGAAGCTGATCGGCGAGGTACTGTTCGCTCGGCAGGATGAGCAACTGAGTCAGTAGGCTCTTATCAGCCTGACGATCATCCAACGCGTGTCGCCAAGCGGTAACGAATTTCGGCGTCAGGGCAAACTGCCGGCCGTTTCCCAAGTCACTGAGCATCCGCAACAACTCTTTCATCGCCAGCGTCTGCCCGGCTTCCCAGCGGTTGAATGAATCACTGTCACGTGCCATGCGAAACGCCAGCTCGTCATCGTTGTAATCGCATTTAATCCGAACCGGCGCTGAGAACCCGCGCAACGCTGAGATAACCGGTTTCGACGGCAGACCGACAAAACTGAAAGTCTGCTCGGCCTCGGTCAATTCCAATACCCTGGTCGTATCGCCAGCGACGGGTTCACCCGCCAACTGCAAAGGAAGATCCGTACCATCAGCGTCGAGCAAACCAATCGCCAGCGGGATATAAAACGGATGTTTTTCCTGCTTCTCCGGCGTTGGCGGGCAGTGCTGCAGAATCTTCAGGGTCAGGCGCTTCTGCGTCTCATCGTAATCGCTGCGGACCAACACCTGCGGAGTTCCAGCTTGCGAATACCAGAGCTTGAATTGCTGCAGGTCAATCTGACCGGCATCTTCCATCGCCTTGACAAAATCATCGCAGGTTGCCGCCTGCCCGTCGTGCCGTTTGAGGTAGAGCTGCACCCCGGCGATGAACTTTTCTTTGCCAAGCAGAGTGCGCATCATCCGGATCACTTCCGCGCCTTTGTTGTAAACGGTCATGGTGTAGAAATTGTTAATCTCTACGTAGGAGGCGGGGCGCACCGGATGCGCCATCGGGCCGGCATCCTCTGGGAACTGGTGCTGTCGCAGGATACGCACATCGTCGATCCGCTTGACGGCGGCCGAGTTCATATCTGCAGAGAACTGCTGATCCCGATAGACAGTCAACCCTTCTTTCAGGCTGAGCTGAAACCAGTCGCGACAGGTGACCCGGTTGCCGGTCCAGTTGTGAAAATATTCGTGGCCGATCACCCCTTCCACTCCGAGATAATCGATGTCGGTCGCGGTATCCGGATGGGCCAGCACGTACTTTGAGTTGAAAACGTTCAGCCCCTTGTTCTCCATCGCCCCCATGTTGAAATCATCGACGGCGACGATCATGTAACGGTCGAGATCGTATTCGAGGCCAAAAACCTCTTCGTCCCATTGCATCGATTTTTTCAGCGACAGCATCGCGTGATCGCAGTAATTGCGGTTGCGCTCCTCGACAAAAATCTGCAACAACACCTCGCGACCGGAGACGGTCGTGTAACGATCTTCCTGGCAGACAAGATCGCCGGCGACCAACGCGAATAGATAACTCGGCTTCGGGAAGGGATCCTCCCACTCGGCAAAATGGCGCCCACCCGGAAGCTCGCCCTCGCCTATCAAGTTACCGTTACTTAACAACACCGGGTAGTGCTGGTCCGCTTCGATCCGCACCTTGAAGCGCGCCATCACATCGGGGCGATCGGGATAATAGGTGATCTTGCGGAAACCGTGCGCTTCGCACTGTGTACAGAAGTTGCCGCTCGACTGATAAAGTCCTTCCAGCGAGGTATTCCTGGCCGGGTCGATCTGGGTTTCTATCTCCAGCATAAACTTTTCCGGCACTTCGTTTATGACCAGACTTTCTTCATCGAGTCGATAAGCGGAATCGTCCAACGGAGCATTATTCAGTTTGACGGCGATGAGCTGCATGCTGTTGCCATCCAGTACCAGCGGTTCAGCTGTCTGGCGGTCCGGATTGCGGGAGAACTGCACCCGCGACACCACCCTCGTCTTACTCGGCTCAAGCAGAAAGGTCAAATCGACCTCTTCAACCAAGTAGGCGGGGGTTTTATAGTCATGCAGATAGATTGGTTCAGGATTTTTAGTTTTGTTGGTCATGGCTTCAATTTCATCTAGACGGCTTAAAAAGTATTTTAACGGAGAGTGCCCTGCACGGACAACCGGGAGATCATAGCATTTTTCGTATCGAGCCGAAAGAAGAGGAAAAAGAAAAGGCGACCTTCAAGGTCGCCCATTTCTTTTCAGCATTATTTTGCTGTTTGTTTTAATAGATCGCGAATACCTGCTCCTCATTCCACATTTCGACCGCCTCATCAAGGGTATCTGCCGAAGTCATCTTGTCGCAATCATTTTGTGAGCAGTAGATTCCCCAATGGCTGGTCGGTGCATACTCGCTCGGGCCAAAAATTTTAGCCTGCCCGCCGCAGCGGCAAGGCACAGCTAAATTGTGGTTGTGCGCTTCCATCGCAAAAACTCCTTGATAAAGTTGAGTGAGAGGCAGCCTCTTGAAACAAGGCAATACCTTTAGTGTTATTTTTTTTCATATATCACAATTGGATTCTAGTCAACTCTCATTTTTGTTCATTTTTTCAATAAAACAGCGATCTATTAAAAAACGGAATTTCGTATTTAAAATAAATCCTTCAAGCCAATGATTTTATTAACGTATTTCATCACATCAGCGCGCACAAAATTTTCCCATCAGGCAACTCGCAAAAAAATCTTTTCTTAAGTTTTATGGCACTCCCAGAACCAAAAAGCCGAATCGTTAACATCGATTCGGCCAGTGAAACCATTATTCTTCAGAACGTGTGAACTACCCCGCCGCAAGCGACGGAGCTTCCTGTTTCAACGAACCATGACTCGTAGACCGGCTATTGCGAGCCGTTCCGCCGTCAGAGGATTCTCCACGGGCGTGACTTCGGGCAGTTCCTGCCCTAGAAAGAATATTGAGTGCCGCGTTGTGGTCACGATCTATGACCAGGCCACAACTCGGACAACGATGTGTCCTTGTTGCGAGG
>NZ_QKAP01000115.1 GCF_003247215.1 Malonomonas rubra
CAGGCCCGCGAGTACGATTTCGATGAAGCCGAATACCTGGCGGCGATGCGCAAAGTACCGCTTTTCAGCGAAAAGAAACTGCGCAAAAATCTGAGCTTCCTTCATAACCTCACGCAAACCCTGGCCCAAAAGGGCTTGCAGCGCAAACAGCAAGAGCAGGCGGAAGCCGAACTGCGCAAGCAGAATAAAGAACTGGCCACCAACCAGAAGCTGCTGCAGGAAAGCGAAGCGCGCTTCCGCGCCCTGCATGATGCCTCTTTCGGTGGGATTGTCATCCACGACAAAGGGTTGATCCTCGACTGCAACCAAAGCCTGTCCGATATCACTGGCTATTCTCACGACGAACTGATTGGCATGGACGGTCTCAAGCTGATCGCCCCCCCTTTCATCGACCAGGTGATACAGAACATCAACCGTGGATATACAGAAGCCTACGAGGCCGAGGGTATACGTAAAAACGGCTCCATCTATCCGCTGGCGATTCGGGGGAAAAACATCATCTATCAGGGGAGCGAAGTCAGAGTCGTTGAGTTTCGCGACATCACAGCACGTAAGCAAGCGGAGAAGGTCCTGCAGCAAAATGAGCGCAAGCTCAGAGAGGTCCTGATGAACATGCCGGTTGCCGTGGCGATCGTCAACCGACAACAGGAAATCACCTTCCGCAATCGGCGCTTTGTGGAAATGTTCGGCTACACCGAAGCCGACGTCCCGACGGTCGACGAGTGGTGGTTGAACGCATACCCTGACAAACAAACCCGGCAGTGGGCAAAAACAATCTGGCAAGAAAGTCTTCAGCTGGCGCTTAAAAAAGGAACTGATTTCCCTCCTCAGGAATTTCCGATCTGCTGCAAGGATGGCTCAACGCTGGCTGTGGAAATTTCGGCCATCCTGCTGGAGGAAGAGATCCTGACCACCTTTGTCGATGTGACCGAGCGCAAACGCGCGGAGGAAATGATCGAAAAAAGGTTGCTTGCGCTGACGCAGCCGATCACCGGCAAGGTTTCTTTTGAAGAGCTATTTAACCTTTCTGATGTGCAACAACTTCAGGACGAGTTCGCCCAGGCAACCGGCGTCGCATCAGTTATCACCACCCCCGACGGAACCCCGATCACCACCCCGAGCAATTTTACCCGCTTGTGCAGCCAGATCATCCGCCAGACGGAGAAAGGTTCTGCCAACTGCTGTAAATCGGACGCGCTGCTCGGCCGCTACAACCCGGACGGCCCGATCATTCAGCCCTGCCTGAGTGGCGGTCTGTGGGACGCGGGAACCTCGATATCGGTCGGAGGTAAGCATATCGCCAACTGGTTGATCGGCCAAGTCCGTGATGAAACACAGTCGGAAGAGAAGATGTGCCGGTACGCCCATGAAATAGGCGTTGACGAAACCAAATTCATGGAAGCCTTCCGCGAAGTCCCGGCCATGTCCCGCCAGCAATTCGAGCTGGTGGCCAAGGCTCTTTACACCCTAGCCAGCCAACTGTCCAATACCGCCTACCAGAATATCCAACAGGCCAGGTTCATCACTGCGCTGAAGCAGGCCGAAGCTGAAAAACTGGAGCTGTCCGAACAATTACGCCAATCGCAGAAGATGGAAGCAATCGGTACCTTGGCCGGCGGCGTTGCTCACGATTTCAACAACATACTTTCTGCGATCCTCGGCTATACCCAGCTGGCCCTGCGCAACCAAAGCGGCGACGGCAAAACCCGAAGCTACCTCAAAAATGTTATTTCAGCTGCCGAGCGGGCTCGTGAATTGGTCAAGCAGATTCTGATGTTCAGTCGTAAGGGGGAAAGAAGACACGAGCTAATCAGGCTGGACACGGTGGTCCTCGAAGCGATCAGGCTGCTGCAGAAAACCATTCCCGCGACCGTGCGCATTCAGGTCGATGTTGACGCCGCGACCGGCTACGTGCAGGCTGACTCGACCCAGATCCACCAAGTGGTGTTGAACCTTTGCACCAACTCCTATCACTCGCTGCCGGAGCAGGGAGGTGAAATCTCTGTCAGTCTGAACCCGTGCGTTGTCGACGCCGTTACCGCCGCCCACTACCCGAATCTTCGTCAGGGACATTACGGACAGCTGACGGTTGCAGACAACGGGACCGGGATTCCGCCGGAGATCATGCCGCGGATTTTTGATCCCTTTTTCACAACCAAACAGCAGGGCCAAGGAACAGGCATGGGACTAGCGGTCACCCACGGCATCGTCCAGAGTCACGATGGAGCAATCGACGTAGAAAGCGACGTCGGACAAGGCACAACCTTCAAGGTATTCTTCCCTCTCTGTGACAAGCAGCCGAAAGACCAACAGGCAAAAGATAGCAGCCCCACTAGCGAACGCGGTTCGGAACATATCTTGCTGGTCGACGACGAGGAGATGTTGGTCAACCTTGGAAAAGAAGCCCTCGAACTGCTTGGCTATCAGGTTACCGCAACGACCTCGGCCTCTGAGGCGCTCAGGCTGTTCGAGGCCGATCCCGCCAGCTACGACCTGTTCATCACCGACCAGACAATGCCGGAAATGTCCGGGGATGTGCTAGCCAAGCAGGCGATGCTTATCCGCGCCGACCTGCCGGTGATTATCTGTACCGGGCACAGTGCCGTGCTGAACACGAAAAAAGCTCAGGAGATCGGAGTGAAAGCACTGCTGATGAAACCGCTCGACTATGGCGAGCTGAACCGGGAAATTCGCAAGATTTTTACCTGAGATTTCAGCACCGCGCGGCACATGCCACAGTCGCTGTATTTACTCGACCCGCAGATATCTGCGCTCTGGCCGACCAACTACGCCGTAGATCAAATCCGCTTTCAAAAAGCCTTCTGTTGCCAGAAATTCCAGATAGCGGCGCGCCGTCGAGCGGCTGATGCCAACCGCCTTGCCGACCTCCTCGGCATTTAAATCTGTAACCGCAGGGTCATCGAATACCTTGCGCACCTTGCTCAACGTGAGCGCGTCGATCCCTTTGGGGATGGCACCGGTGTCAGCCTCCGGCTGACGATGAGCATGCAGCAACCGATCAACATCCTTCTGTTCCAACGCACCACCTTCTTGCAACTGGCAGAAATATTCATAGAACTTCTGCAACGCTTCGGCAAAGCGGGGAAAGAAAACCGGCTTGATGATGTAGTCGAAAACCCCACCACGCAATGCCTCCTGCAGCGAAGCCATCTCGCGCGCGGCAGTAATCAGGATCACGTCGCACGCCTGCTCCCGGTTGCGAATCGACTTGAGCAGGTCCATGCCGTTTCCCTCGGGGAAGAACAGATCGAGCAAAACCAGGTCAGGCTGCAGGACATCAACCATCTCTTCCGCGTCAGCGATCGCATTGGCCACACCGACCACTTCGAATTCCGGCAACTTCTCAACAAAGCGCTGGTGCAACTCGGAGATTCGCATATCATCTTCCACCACCAACACCCGAACCTTGATCTCGCTCATAATCGGGTCCTAACTCTTTGGGATAATCACGGTAAACAGTGCCCCACCCAGCTCGCCGTCGCCATAGGTTATCTGCCCGCCGAGTGACTCAACGGCACGCTTAACCAAGGCCAGTCCGGTACCCCGCCCAGAACCACTTTTGGTGGTTGCCCCACGATTGAACAGGGTCTCGGCGACTTCCTTTGCCACTCCCGGTCCGGAATCCTCGACCTCGATGATCAGGTCAGGCCCCAGATCGGTCAGATAGAGGCGCACCAGCGGTTGGTTACCCGACTCGCGGACCGCATCGAAGGCGTTGTCGAGCAGGTTGCCAAGGATCGTCACCAGCGGCTCCCGCTCCAACTCCGGCGGCAGCTCGGCAAACGAGTTCTGCGGATCGAATTCGAGCTCGATCTTTAGTTCGCAGGCACGGTTATATTTGCCGAGGATCACCCCGGCGATCACCGGATCGGGCACCGCTTCGGCCAGGTTGCGGATCAGCTGCTGATAGCCACTCGCCTCAGTCATTACCAAATCAAGCGCCTCCTGTTGTGCTCCCAGCTGCAACAGCCCGGCGATGGTGTGCATCTTATTCGAATATTCGTGGGTCTGGGCACGCAACAACTCCGAATATTCCTGGGCGTGGGACAGCTCGCGGGTCACCCGGTCGAGTTCATCCTTCGGCCGAAAACTGGCCACCAGCCCACCCTGCTCGGTATCGAGCGGCAACATGTTGACGATCATCGGCCGGTTCAGCAGCACCATCTCCTGATCGAGCAGCTTCTCTCCAGCAACCAAGGCGCTGGCCAGATCGGGGCTGGAACAGACATCTTTGAGTGGCTGACCACGTAATTCCTTGTCGAAATCGTCTCCTAGATAAAGCCGCGCCGCTGCATTGACAAAGGAAAGATAACCTTTGCCGTCAACGGCGATGATCCCCTCGCGGATCGCACCAATGATGGCGTTGCGCTCGTGAAACAGTGCAGCGATCTCATGCACCTCCAGCCCCATGATCGCCGCCTTCAAGCCACGAGCGATAAGGGTCGCACCAAACACGCCGAACACTAGTACGATCCCGACATAGCCGAGAATTTCCAGCTGTTTTTCGTGGATCAACAGGTTGATGTCGCTGATCAGGTAACCGACCGCGACAAAGCCGATGATCTGTTGCCGATCGTTGTGGATCGGCACGATGCCGCGCAACGAAGGGCCGAGGGTGCCGATTGCCTGCGAAGTATATGACTTGCCTTCATGCAACGCTGCGTCTAGATCACCGCCTACAAAGCGCTGGCCGATCTTCTCCGGGGCGGGGTGCGAGAAGCGGATTTCATTGCGATCCCCGACCACTACATACTCTGCCCCGGTCGCCCGGCGGATCGCTTCGGCCACCGGCTGTACGGCAGCGGCATCCCCCGCCTGCAGCCCCTCTATAATCTGTTGATTGATCGCTACCGACTGGGCAACTTCCAGAGCTTTGCGGCCGATCTGCTCGCGCAGCAGTTTTTCGGAAGAATCGGAGAAGAGCGCACCAATCAGGCTGACCAGCAGGATTAGCAGCGCCGTCACCAGCAAGCTCAGCTTGGTTTGCAGGCGACGGGGAAGAAAACGATCTATCAATTGGTAAAAGGCCACAGGGGTCTCCACTCGGCAATTGACTGGCTAAGACGAGCTTAGCACAATCGCGCCGGGTCCGCGAAAAACGACTGAAGACGCAGAAAAAAACTGTTCCGGCCAAGAGGCCACAGCAAATGAGAACCGCACACAACGAAAACAGTCAACCGCAGCGATGCCGCACCGTTGCTATGCTATTCGAGACCGTTCAGACACAGTTTACTGTTATCAATTACCATGAACTGTTAGGACCTGGAACTTTTAAACAGAACCTGAAACCGGTACCCCGCATAGCTGAAAATCACCCCATCGAGGGTAATTTCTTCAACAAAATACTTACCATCCAACAGCCCCCCCTCGCGCAGCAGTTTATTGTTGATACTGACCAGCCGCTGCTGAGCGTCATCGAAGTACGCGTGCAAGGAGATATGCATTTCCGGGATATCCCGGCGCACGGCGGGGGGCAAATCAGAGAGGTTGTAAAGTCGCGGAGCTTGTTCTACCAAAGAAGAGAGATCACGAGAGCCTTGCGTCTCCCCGACTATTTCAGCATCCGTTGGCGCGAGCTGCTCTTGCAATGGGGCAGAATCGATCTGCTTAACAGCTTCTGCGACGGCTTCCGCTCGAGGCTGCGGTTCAGTAACAGCTGCCGTTACAAGTTGCGGGCTCTCATGGATTGGCTTTGGCAACAGTTCGCGGACCATAGCAGGGGAAGAAGCTTTGATTGCTAATGAAGTTACCGGTTCTTCCGGTGATTTTTTTTCTACCGAGTTGGCCGGAGCGACTTGTAGCTGGACTGACTGATCCGGCTGGGACCAAGGACCGAACAACCAAAGCAGGATCACTGCATTCAACATCAATACCGGCAGTAGCAACCATCCCCACAGCGGGCGCCGTGCCCCTGAATCGGCAGGCACGTGATGAGAGGTCACCAAGTTAGGGACATTTCCATCCTGCCGCTTTTTATCCGATTTTCTTAAGGCGTCGAGAATAAAAGACATAACATCTAACCTTTTAAGCCTGTTACCAATGTCGGCTGAAGCGGATTAAGCCTGATATTTAGCAGAATCAGGGTATAGATGCCGACAACACCATCCGGTTCCAATCCCGCATCAACCTGAAACTGCTTCACCTCTTCTAGCAGTTGCCCGTCAAAGATAAAATCCTCCTCTCGGGGGTTCCGATCATTCAACACAGCCATTTGCCGATCCAGCCACTTCACTACGTTGCCACTGTCACCCGGCCTAACTGAACCGGTATAATGGGGGGGCAACTGCCATAACAGGGAGAACTCTCCCAACCAGCATCCAGCAAGGTCAGCAAGTGGAATCACCCGCTGCTGAGAACCGACAACCAGAGTGGCCATCCCATCCGACAACCTTGTCAAGGTGGCATAAAACTCCTCTCCTTGTGAATTCTGCAATTGCAGAACCGCTGGGCTATTCAACTGCCTCAAACGCCCGAGGCTGCCACTCTTTTTCGCAATCCCCAGCCCGTATCTTGCCGCCTGGTCTCTTGCTGCCCCCTGATCCGCTTGATAGTTGCGTCCCCAAACTTCAAACAGCTTCTGATAAGCCAACTCACCACTGTTCGTGATGTCCAGTTGTTCATCCCAACGAGAAGGGGTCACTGTCTGATTTTGAGACACCGGCAGCCTAACTGCCTGCGACGGCGGTGGGATTGATCCGGGCCAGAAAAAAAACGCCAGCAGAGCGATCCCGAAACCGGCAGCGGATAAGGATAGCAGCCATTTCCAGGCGGGGAACGCAGATCGTTGCGGGTTCAGCTGCCGACCGAAGACCTCGCGCGAAGCCTCTACCAAAAGGGCCGGACTAACCGTCTGCACCTCGCGGACGTAGGCTGCCAGCAGGGCTCGGTCACAAAGCAGATTAAGAAGACGAGGGACACCACCGGTGAGCTGATAGAGCTTGTCAAGAGTCGCTACGGAGAAAAGTGGCCGTTCGACTCCGGCTACAGCCAGTCGGTGGCAAACATATGCCTTAATTTCGCTCTTTGCCAATGGTTCGAGATGATAGCGCGCCGTGATTCGTTGGGCTAACTGTCTTAACTCAGGCTGCTCCAATATCTGCTTCAACTCCGGCTGCCCGAGCATGATCACCTGTAACAGTTTCTGCTTGTTCGTTTCCAGATTCGTCAATAACCGAATCTGTTCCAGCACGGAAACCGACAGATTCTGGGCTTCATCAATGATCAAAACCGTCTTGCGCCCCTTGCTGTGGGTAGCAAGCAGAAAGCGGTTGATCGCGTCGATAAAAACCTTGATGCTGCAAACCCCTTGCGGCGTCTCGATCCTGAGTTCATCGCAGATGGTCTCAAGCAGTTCGGTAACGGTGAGTTTTGGATTTAATACGAAGGCGATATCGGAGTTTTCCGGGACCTGCTCCAGTAAACAGCGGCAGACAGTGGTTTTACCTGTACCAACCTCACCCGTCAGAAGCACAAACCCACCATCCGACTGAAAACCGTAGAGCAGATGGGCCAAGGCTTCTCGATGGCGATCACTCATGTACAAAAATTGCGGATCGGGAGCGATAGAAAAAGGTGCTTCCTTGAAACCAAAATAATCGTTGTACATAAAAAACGATAACCCTGATAGTTTTTACAATGAGAGCTGCAATATGAATGAAAGACAAAAATTTTTATCAATGCCGCAGCCTATAAAATTTAAGCGCTAAAGGCAACAACAGGTTAAATTTACGCGTATATTCCGAGAATGGTTCAGCAAAACCAGCAGATAAAAAAGCCCCGTTCCGATAGCAGGGGCGGAACGGGGGGAAGTGCGCGGAAGAAAGAAAATTACAACGGTAGATGATGGGGTTATGGTTTGTTCTTCAACGCCTCGGCGAGCAACTCAACGGTGTGCTGCACGCGAACGTTCACCCCTTGCTTTTCGACTCCCCCGCGGATCTGCAGCATACAACCGGGACAGTCCATCGCCACGCAGGAGGCGCCACTCTCGACAATATCACTCAATTTGTCATTGAGTATCCGCATAGCAATCTCGGGATGACTGGTCAGCGAGTAAGAGCCGCCGAAGCCGCAGCAACGATCGGCGTGAGCCATCTCGACCAGGTCAAAACCTGCCGATTCGAGCAACTGCCGGGGTTCTTTCCAGACCCCGGCGCCACGTTTCAGGTGGCAGGAATCGTGGTAGGTCACTTTTTCTCCGCTTGCCGATGTTTTAAATTGATCGGCGACACCGAGTTGGTGGACGACAAAACCAGCCGCGTCAACGGTTATCTCTGCCAATTTTTCTGCCTTGGCGGCCCAGGCCGGGTTGTCTTTGAGATGCTCGACAAAGTCGCGCTGCAACGCCATGGTGCAGGTCGGGCAGGTGGTGAGGACGAAATTGGGATTCCCCTCCAGCATCGCATCGATATTCTGCTTGGCCAGCTCGATAGCGGTCTCCTTGTCGCCCGAGTAAAGCGCCGGTACGCCGCAACAGTTCTGCTTTTGCGGATAGTAGACCTCTACATCATGGGCGTTCATCACCGTCACTAGATCGAGGCCCAACTCAGGATAAAGGAAGTCATTGGCGCAGCCGCCGAACAGGGAGACCCGGTAACGCGGCTTCTCAACCTTCTGTGGCTGGTGCAGGATGACATCGCGCAACGGCTTCTCGGCCACTGCCGGCAGGGTGCGCCACTCGGTCAGCGAAGAGAAGAACAGCGGCAGATGACGGATGCTGCGCTCCCCCCGGGTGACCGGTTTCTGCATCAGGCTGGCGGCGCGAATCAAACCGTGGAACAGCCTGCGGTTACGCATCACTTTGCGAAAAACGATATCCTTGCCGACGCCAATACCTTCTTCCTCGCCGACTGTTTCGCGCAAGCTGAGGATTATCTCCTCCAGGTCGATCTTGCTCGGGCAGATCGCTACGCAGGAGCGACAACCGATACAGGCTCGAACGATTTCGGCGGCTTTTTCCAGCCCGTGGAAAAAAGCGGTCAGGATGATGCCGATAGCGCCGATGTAGATGTGCCCGAAAACATGCCCTCCGACGGTCTGGTAAACGGGGCAAACATTGGCGCAGGCCCCGCAGCGGATGCAGTTGAGGGCATCTCGGCACTGTGGCGACTCCGCCAGGGTGCTACGACCATTGTTAAGCAGGACGATGTGCAGCTCTTTCTCCTCGCCAGCGCAGGGCACCGCGCCACGAATCCAGGTCACGTATGAAGTGATCGGCTGTCCGGTGGCGTTCTTCGGTAGGATGCGGATTACCTTTGTGGCGTCCTTCAGCGTCGGCACCAGTTTTTCGGTGCCAACCAGTGCCACATGCACCTTTGGCAGGGTCGAAGCGAGCCGGGCGTTCCCCTCGTTGGTCATCAGGGCAATGCCGCCGGTTTCGGCGACGGCAATGTTGGCACCGGTGATGCCAATTTCAGCCTCTAGGTAGCCCTGCCGCAGCTGCTCACGAGCGACCTGCACCAGATGGGAAATCTCTGCCGGTTCTGTCTTACCGGTTTCCTTGCTGAACAGCTCGGCGACCTCTTCCTTGAACATGTGGATCGCCGGCATCACCATGTGGCTGGGGCGTTGCCCGGCCAGCTGAATGATCCACTCGCCAAGGTCGGTCTCCAGCGCCTTGGTGCCAGCCTTTTCCAGCGCCACGTTCAAGTGGGTCTCCTCGCTGGCCATGCTCTTGCTCTTGACTGCCAGCTTGGCACCCTTCTGTTTCGCCAATTCGGCAATATAGTTGTTGGCATCCTCGGCGGTCTTGGCTAAATAGACGGTCGCCCCAGCGGCTTCAGCGTTCTTGACAAACTGCTGCAACAACGCGGTATGGTTCTCGCGCACACCGGTCTTCATCGCAGAGATCTCACTGCGCATCGCTTCGAAATCGTAGTTGGCAAAGGCTTTGCCGCGCGAAACCAGGTAAGCGTCACCGAACTTGTGCAGGGCATCCTGCAGTTTCGGCGTGGCGAGGGCCTTATCGATGCGACGTCTATATTCACGCGATCTTTGCTTCATCTGTTCGCCTTCTAGAAGAGTTTTTTGTTCAAAGAAAATCTTATTTCAAAAAATCTTTTTTATTAAAAAGTAAAACTTTTACATTTCCAACGGACTTTCCGACAAACCCGGCACCAACAGGATATGCAGCTGCTTAGGACCATGTACCCCGATTGTCAGTACCCGCTCAATATCCGCGGTACGACTCGGACCGGTGATGTAAGCAATATAGTTGCGCGGGTCACGCAGGTGCAGTTGCCTCAACGGTTCAACCGCCTCTAAGCTATCAGCATAAATCTTTTGCGGATCGAGCAATGCGAATTGCACTTCCGGCAAGGTGGTCGCGAGACGAATCTCTTCGGCAGTGCTCTCCAATGCCAACGTGCCGGTGTCGGCCATGGCGAAGTTGACCCCGGTCACCCCGGCCTGTGCTGTTGGCGCCTGCTCGCGAAAATCGCTGTCAACCACGGTAATCCCGGCCCGCCGCAGTTGCCCGGCCAGGTCAATCCTCTCGCCACTGGCAAATGCCGGACAAAGCAATATACCGGGCGTCTTTTCCGCTAGGTATTCGACTGCCTGCTTCACACCATCACAGGCAACAACCTGTGCACCCGCAGCTTCGGCCGCAGATACAAAATTTTTTTTCACTTCTTTTACCATCTGCGCCTCCAAAATTGGTCTGACCAGGCTCAAAGATAAACATAGTTGCGAGACCATGTCAACCGTCCAAACCTGCGCACAACAAATGAAAATAACTGTATTCCACCTAAATAGAACTATTTCCTAACCTACCTTGACAGCTTTACAAACCGCAGCTAATATAAATTGGTCTGACCAAGCTCAAAGTCAAAGGAATCAACATGACCACCAAACCGCTTATCGATCAGCTCTGCCGGCAACTCGGCAAAAACAATGTCCTCTGGCTACCTGAAGACCTGCTGGTGCTCGGCTATGACTCCACACCGGGATTGCACGCCACCCCCGACGTTGTAGTCTACCCGACCGACAGCGAGCAGGTAAAGGCGGTGGTCAAAATCGCCTGCGACCACAATATACCTATCACTCCGCGTGGCAGCGGTACCGGCCTGTCAGGTGGCAGCATCCCTATTAACGGCGGCATCGTGATCTGCACCAACAAGATGAACAAGATCCTCGAGATCGACGAAGAGAACCTAACCGCCACCTGTCAAGCCGGCGTCGTCACCCTAGATCTCTTCAATGCGGTCGCCGAAAAAGGGCTCTTTTATCCGCCCGACCCCGGTTCACAAAAGATTTCGACCCTGGCTGGCAACGTCATGGAGGACGCCGGCGGTCTGCGCGGCCTCAAGTACGGTGTCACGCGCGACTACGTCATGGCCCTCAAATGTGTGCTGCCTGACGGCAGCTTGCTTGCCACTGGCGGCAAGAGTGTCAAGGATGTGGCCGGATACGCTTTTAAAGACCTGCTGATCGGTTCGGAAGGCACGTTGGGAATTATCACCGAGATCACCGTCAAGCTGATCCCGCCGCCACAGGACAAACGCACCTTCCTCGCTTACTTCGACGATATCCGCAGCGCCGGCAAGGCAGTGTCTCAGATCATCGCCGCCAAGATCATCCCCTCGACCATGGAGATCATGGACAAAGCGACCATCAACTGCGTCGAAGATTACGTCAAAATAGGCCTGCCACGACAGATGGCGGCACTGCTGCTGATCGAGGTGGATGGCCACCCGGCGGTGGTCGCCGAAGAAGCGGAAGGAGTTGAACGAATTCTCATGCAGGTCGGTGCTGCCGATGTGCTGATGGCTAAAAATCCCGAGCATGCCGCGGAACTGACCGCTGCCCGCCGCACGGCTCTTTCGGCTTTGGCACGAGTCTCGCCGACTACCCTGTTAGAAGACGCCACCGTCCCCCGTTCGATGTTGGCCGACACCTTTGCCCTGATTGAGCTGTTGACCGAAAAGTATCAGCTCAAGGTCGGCACCTTCGGTCATGCCGGCGACGGCAACCTGCATCCGACTGTGCTCTGCGACGAGCGCGACGAAGACGAGATGCAGCGCGCCCACGCCTTCTACGACGAGCTTTACGAACAGGTTCTCGCCTGGGGAGGCACGGTCTCCGGTGAACATGGCATCGGCATTGCCAAGAAAGACTACTTAGCCCGGCAAATAGGCCCCGCCGGTGTTGCGGTGATGAAACGGATCAAGCAGGCCTTCGACCCGGCTGGACTTCTGAATCCGGGCAAGATCTTTGCTGACGGTCAGGAATAAACCGATGGCCGACCCAAAAAGTTTGGGAAATTTTACTGCCCAGGATGCACCTACATATGAATCGTTGCTGCAGTGCATGCGCTGCGGCTTCTGCCTGCCGACTTGCCCAACCTTTGCCCTGACCGGTCGGGAGCGTTCCAGCCCGCGCGGCCGGGTCGCCTTGGCACGAGCCGTGGCGGAAGCGAAGTTGCCCTTCACAGAAGCGATAAAGGAAGAGGCATTCTTCTGCCTCGACTGCCGCGCCTGCAGCACCGCCTGCCCATCCGGCGTCAATCCGGGCGAGGTAATGGAAATTTGCCGCAGTCAGGTTCATCAGCAACAATCACTGCCGAAATGGCAGGAAAGCTTCCGTAATTTCATCCTGCAGAAGATGCTCCCCGATCCGGGCAGACTGGAATCATCCATGCTACCGGCACGCATATACCAGAAACTCGGCATTCAGTGGTTGGTGCGCAACAGTCGGATTCTGAAGCTGGGACCGAGGTGGTTCGAAAAAGCCGAAGGGATGCTGCCGGAGCTGCACACCCCGCTGCGACAGAGAATTCCCGAACTTAACCTAGCCAAAGGGGAAAAACGCGGCCGAGTCGGCTTTTTTCTCGGCTGCGTGATGACCCTGATGTATGCGGAGGTTTCGCGCCAGACGGTGCGGGTCTTGAGCCATCAAGGTTTCGACGTAATCACACCGAAACTGCAGAAATGCTGCGGTGCGCCGCACTTGACCGAGGGAGACCGGGAAACCACCCGGCAGCTTGCCGCTCACAATCTGGATCTGTTCCTGGAACTAGACGTCGATGCCATCGTCACTGACTGCGCCGGCTGCAGCGCTGCGTTAAAGGAGTACGAAGAGATTCTCCACGAACGACGGGAGATAGACAAGCTGGCGAAGTTCCGCTCGTTGGTCAAAGATGTCAGCGAGTTCCTCGTCGAATGGGGACTGCGCACCGAGCAGCTACAACCAGTCAACAGGTCGGTGACCTACCACGACCCCTGTCACCTCTGCCACGCACAGGGAATAAGCAAGCAGCCCCGCGAGCTACTTAAAGCAATTCCGGGGGTCGAGTTCCGTGAGATGAACGAGTCGAGCTGGTGCTGTGGATCAGCCGCAACCTTCAGCCTGAAGTTCACCGCGGAGAGCCAGAATATCCTCGATCGCAAGCTGAACAACGTGCAAAACACAGGGGCCGACATCCTGATCACCGCCAACCCCGGCTGCCACCTACAGTTGGCTTGGGGGCTGCGCGAAGCGGGCATGCCGCAACCGGTCATGCACCTGATGGAGTTGCTCGGGCAGGCAACACCGGAATAGCGACCTAGGCAACCTCTTCTCGCCCAGCCAATATCAGCAAACTGATCTACCCGTGCTGTTCGAATAGCCAAGGGAGGCCTGAACCTCGGCAGTGATGGCAGGGCACCTCCTTTTCCAACCACAAAAAAGATAGCTGAATCTCAGATGCAGACCCGGTTACGACCAGCCTTCTTTGCACGATAGAGCGCCTTGTCTGCAGCATCGATAATTAGCTCGGCGGTCGGCAGTTTTTCGCTACGCTCAGCGCCACCAATACTGATGGTCACCTTCAGGGCCGGATACTGCTTTTTGCCTACCGGCTTCTTTTTCGGTTTTTTCTTCGATCGATCCTTACCGCGAGGGATGAAACGAGCATCCTCAACAGCACTCCGCAACAGTTCCAGAAACGGCAACGCCTCTTTCAGCGGCCTGCGGGGAAAAATTACCGAGAATTCTTCGCCGCCGAAGCGGAACACCTTTCCGCCTCCACCGACAGTCGACAATTTGCTGGCGACCATCCGCAATACCTGGTCGCCAACAACATGTCCATGAGTGTCGTTGAATTTTTTGAAGTGATCGATATCGAGCATTGCCAAGCTGTAACAGCTTCCGAGCTTGACCAGATCCTCGTACAACGCCCGCCTCCCCGGCAAACCAGTCAGTTCATCGCGATAGGCCAGAGAATGAGACATCTCAACTATCCCCAGCAGCAGCAACAGTCCGGCAGAAGCCAGATAAAGACGCAGTGGCTGCCCAGCATAAGTGGAGAAACCGAGAATTAGAACAATCTGCGCCCAAAAGAAACTGACATCAAATGCCGCACTAGTCCGGATAGCGCGCCAAGCAAAAAACAGCAGCGCCAGCAACGAACTGAATAGCGCCGGCTGCGATAAAAACAGCGTTCCACCAAATGGCACTTCAAATAACGGATAATTCAAATAGGCGCGCATCTCGGCAGGATGGGTCCGCAGGAGCCAGACAAAGACGGAAAACTCGGCGGACAAAAACAGTAACCAAGCGACGGTTCGCAGGTTCACCAGTCCCCGCTCGCTAAACCAGAGGACCAAAAGCAGATTTGGCGGCAACAGCACAGCTGCGCCCTGAAGCAGAATCCGTCCCGGGTCCCCGGAAACAGAGCGCAGGCTGACATCAACCAGAACGAACAGCAGGATTGCGAAAAGCAGCCGGGTCCGGTTAAAGCGCCAGCCGAGCAGGCCGCCGGCCACAACTACCAGGTACGGAAAGACGCTGAAAAATGAAGACAGTTCAGCAGGCAGGTCCTCGCAGGCCAAGCCGAAACCAGTCAGCAAGCATAACAGTCCGTTTGGCAACAAAAATGGATAGATAAATTTCTTCAGCGTGAGAGTCAAAAAAGCTTTCCCCCTAGCGAGCACAAAGAAAAAGTTATAACCGACCAACAAAAAGGGTGACAAGACCGATCGATAAATCCTCTGCCTACGTGACCGGCAGCAGCATGGCGAGTTAATTAGGCAGGATAAAATGTGGCCCTTCGGCAGGGCGCTCGCTGAAGATGGCTAGGGTGTCACTGGCCGACAATGCCTTACCGTATAGATACCCCTGCACCTCGCAACAACCGAGGTTGCGAAGATAATCTAGTTGCAGCAGGTTCTCGACCCCCTCTGCAACGATGTGCAGATTGAGTCCTTTGGCCATCATGGCGATGGCGTTGACAACACAGGACTCTTTGCTCTCCTCTTGTATTTCGCGGACAAATGAGCGATCGATCTTCAAGGTATTGACCGGAAAATTCTGCAGATAACTGAGGGACGAGTACCCTCGACCAAAATCATCAATCGCCACTGAGAAGCCGTACTCACGCAGCTGGCGCAAATTTTTGACCATTTCGCTATACCCCTTGAGCAGTCCCTTCTCGGTGACTTCCAACTCAAAGATCGATGCTCGCAAGCCGTAACGCTGAAGAAGTTCGATAAAATTCTGTACGAAGTCCTCTTGCTCCAGCTGTACCGGAGAGATATTGACCGAAATCTTCAATTCGGGCAGACCCTTGCGCTGCCAGCGCACCAGCTCTTTACAAATAGTCTGCAAAACCCAATCGCCGATCGGAACAATCAGCTTCGATTCTTCGGCTATCCAGATAAAATCGCCGGGAAAGATCAGGCCCTTTTCCGGGTGACGCCAGCGCAGCAGAGCTTCCATGCCGATAATAACATGGTTGGTTGGATCGACCTTCGGCTGGAAAAAGACTTCAAACTGATTTTTCTCCAAGGCCAGATAAAGATCACGTTCAACCGAAAGAAAGGTTGAATCACTGCCATCCATGGCGTCACTGTAGAAACAGTATCCGTCCTTACCGTTCGATTTGACGTGATACATCGCTATATCAGCGCTCTGCAGCAGGCTGTCTGTTGTTTCCCCCGCCTTCGGATAGATGGCGACACCGATACTCATGCTGAGGAACAGCTCATGTTCCTTGACATGGAACGGCTGCCGCACCGCACGGATGATCTTTTCTGCGACCGCCGCTACGTTCTGCTTGGTTTCGACATCTGGCAACAGCAGGGCAAACTCGTCACCACCAAAGCGGCAGAGGGTATCTTCCTCCCGCAGGCAATCGAGAATCCGCTGCGAGGCTTGTTGCAGGACCAGATCTCCCATCGCATGCCCAAGGGTGTCGTTGATCTCCTTGAAACGATCGAGGTCGAGAAACAGCAGCGCGAATTTCTGTCGATTCCGTCGAGCGTGAGCAAATACCTGGTTAATGCGGTCGTTGAACAGCAAACGGTTTGGCAGGCTAGTCAACATGTCATGATAGGCCTGATAGCTGACCTGTGCCTCGGAGCGTTTCCGGGCGGTGATATCACGCGCGCAGCCTAGAGTACCGGTGAAAAACCGCTGACCATCTTCCGAAACCTCGTAGATTCCCTTGGCATTCAGCTCTACCAGCAGCTCGAAATTATCCAGGCACTTCACTTGGCGACTGGCCTGATTCACCTGCAAGCGGATTTCGGTATTGGTCGTTGACCGCGTCCCGCTACGCTGTTCGGCAAAAAAATTGTAGATATCATCAGCATTATGGGGATGAATCAACCTGGAGAAATGCGTAGCGAGCAATTCACTGCGCTTGTAGCCCAAAAGCTCCTCCGCCTTGTCATTGACGTAAGTGAACATCCCCTTCGCGTCGAGCATATAGATAAAATCGGGTGAATTATTGACGATAAAGCGATGGAGGCTCTCAGATCTCTGCAGGTTTTCCTCGGCGACAAGCCGCTGCCGGGATTGCCAGTAGTGCTCCAGCGCGTTGTTGATGGTTGTTAACAGCTCTTCCGGCTCGTAAGGCTTGCGGATAAAATCGTAAGCGCCGTTGCGCATTGCACTTTTAACAGCGAAAAAAGAGGTTTCCCCGCTGACGACGATCACTTCGACATCGATCCCCTGCTCACCGATAGCACTCAGCACGCTATGACCATCGACGACCGGCATGCGCAAGTCGAGCAGCACTAGATTGAAGTCTCCTTCCTTCAGGAACTCAAGCGCCCGCGCCCCGCTACTTGCCATTTCAACTTGATAACCACTGATCCGCAACAGCGCATGCATACTCTCGAGCACCGCCTGCTGATCGTCGACGATCAGGATTCGCGACAGCTTGATTTTCTCGGGAGCAAAGGCCCCAACGATGCGCTTGGCTAGCAAACTCCCCCCTATATCTATTCGACAGCAGGAAAGATATCATCACCTAAGGGGATTTGCAGATGAAAACAGGTCCCCGATGTGGGAGAGCTATGATAGCTCATCCGGGCCCCCAAGTCATCAACCATCCCCTTGACGATACTTAAACTGACTCCGGCATGCCCCGGCCCTTTGGTACTGACCACCGGCCGGAACAACTTGTTCTGAAGCTGGCGCTCTATACCAGCACTGTTATCCTGCACCACAATCTCGGCATAACGGCCACCATCTATGCAGAAACTGTCGCGCGTTTTCAGAACGATTTCACCACCGGCAGCAACCGCTTCCGCCGCATTCTTCAGCAGATTGACCAATACCTGTTTCACCAGCGTGCCGTTGGTGACCACCCGCTCCAGATCATCTTTCAAATCGAACCGGACTTCGATCTGGCGCGGCTGTAAGTCGGACTCCTGCAATACATCGACCGCCTCATAAACCAGTTGATTGAGACTGACATTCTTGTCTGGAAACGGCGGCAATTCCTGCTGGTTGAGGTAATAGGTCAGCACATCGTCTACACGCCGGACTTCGCGTTTAATCGTACCGGCCATCTTACGATGCTCCTCATCGACCAGAAGATGGCTTATAACTTCAGCATAGTTGCCGATAATGGTCAACGGGCTGCTCAATTCATGACTAACCCGGCGCAATAAACCGTTCCCCTCGCTGAAACGATCCTGCACCCCGTTGGAAAGCTGAGCCACAGCCTCACTAACAACCTGTCCGAACATCTGCATCCGCAAACTTCTCAAATCTTTTTGATCCTGTTTGCCACTCACACCAAGGACCACTGCTCCCAACGGTCGACCGTCAAGGCGAAACGGCTGACAACAGAACCCCTTGTTGCCACAGATCCGTGTCAGCAGTTGATCAGTGATCGACAACTTTTGCTCGGTTTCAAAACTGCTAATGACCTCGCCACGAATCAAAGATTGCACCACAAGACTCAACGAAGCATCAAGTGGAATTTTCAGCTCACTGACCAGGCGTGTTTGCCCTGCAGCCACAATCCCGGACAGCTGGTCGTTTTTATGATCGACAAGTAAAAAGACCGCTTCGTTGGCTGAGCAGTTTTCCAGGTACAAGGCTCGTGCTTCGCGGACCAGCTCTTCCGGCCGATTGGCGCCAAGCAGTCGCGCACGGGCACCTTCCTGATCAGCAAGAGCGAAAATGAGATCGACTAACGCCCCCTTGGTCTGCTTAAGTTCGGCAAACAACTGCTTAATATCATTTGCTGGCGCTTTGCTCTGATACAACCCGTGGGCCCAACGAAACAGATAATCGCACTCGCTCCGACTGAACTGGAACAGGTTCTCGGCCAATTGCGCAGTGGAAGAACTCAGCTGCTGCGGCTGCCGACAGACCTCCTGCGCGAGTCGGGCGATTTTGAGCAACTGCCCGCAGCTCTCGATCTCGGCGACATCATTATGAAGAAAACGAATCGCATCAACCAGAAATGAATCGAGCCGCCAGGCATCGATTACCTCCACCGCTATTTGCAAGTGGTTGGTCTGGTAAACCTCCTGCTCAAGGGCGCACAATTCAGGACTGCAGCAGGCCTGCTCCGCCAACTCAGCGTAGGTCCCCCCATAGCTGGAAAACTGCAGCTGCATGCCAAGGTTGAGCAGCAGGCCACAGAGCTGAGCCTCCTCGATATGCAGGTACCCGACCGTCGGCGCTAAGCACCGGGCAACCTGGCCAGCAACACCCGCCGAAAACCAAAGATTATTCAGATAGGTCAGGGCTGCGGGGGAGAATTCATGAGCCACAATCTGCTTTGCGGCCTGCAGAGCAATTCCTGTTAACACCGGCGTGCCCAGCTGCTGGATCGATGACGTCACCGGCTCGACAGGATCGATTTCGACCGTTCCCCCTTTGCTGGCAGCCTGAATTACCCGCGCACAGAGGGCGGCATCCCGTAGAACGATATCCGCCAGAGTCTGCGTACTACTGCCCGCCAAGCATGACTCGATAAGAGAAACAAGGACCTGTGGCATGCACAGCAGCTTGGCGACAGCCTGCTCGCTGTATGGAATAGCTACTCGATTCATAAAAACTTAAATTCAGAGGTTAGCGTCGGCGAGCCCCATCCTGCAACAAAAGCAAATGTAGCCCCTTTTCTATTATCAGCAAAACAACTGCCATCAGCAACCAATATATGGATAATTTATGTTAATATTCAGGCACTTAGAACTCCCCGTAAATACTACCGAAAAATTCTTAGCGATTTTAATTAACCACTATTTTAAGCAAACAGAAGAAAACAATACCTCTTGCTATAAGATACTGATTTTGACAATGGCCTCAAACACAGCTACACTCCGCCGAGTAAAAAAAGTACTCAGTCATGGAGCAGCACAATGATCCAAACCCAGATAGCGCAACTGATCGATCAGATTGACCGGTTCGGAAAAGAAAATCTTGAAGAGATTCTGCACAAATTGATCGAAGCGGTGCAGCTGCTAGTTGCGGGGCGCTATCGAATCTATCTGGAGGACTTGACCCATGGAGCCCTCACCTGCGTCGCCGCAGCGGGAGGCGAGGTGGTACAAATTAAAGAGAAAGCTTTTCCGATCAATGACGAACACTACCTGATCGCCCAAGTTTACCGGCAACAACAGGAACTGGCGATCGAAGATTTAAGCCAGCATCCGGATGACCTGCCGATCGACAGTGGCAATCAACAAGCTGGCGCCAGCTACATGCTACCTCTCACACATCAGGCACGCTCGATCGGAGTCCTATGCCTCGATCGGGGAGAGCCCGGAGAGTTTCCATCCAGCGAGGTGCTTGAGCAGCTACGCAAACTGCTGACGACAATCACTCCGACGCTGAACCGTGCGCGAAAATATCACCAACAGCTGCAGTTGGCCCGCCGGGTCGACGAAGCCAAAAAAAGGGAAGCCGCGCTGTTCATGATGCAATCGGCAGCAAACCTGATCGATCAGGTCGCACTTGCATCGGTGCTAATTCCATTGTCCGCCTCGGAAGAAAGAGAAGGAACGTTGCAGATTCTTGCCGCCTACTCAAAAGAGAGCAAGGCTGGCCAACTCTACGAGCGTGAACGACTGATCAACCTAAGCCCTGGGCAATCGCTGGTCTCCCGCTTTATCGACCGCGCCGGCGTGATCGTCGATGACAGTCTGCTCTCGCCACACTATATTCAGGACCTGGTCTCGGAACCGTTGCAGAAACAATTCTTGACCGAAAAATTAGGTCTTAAATCGCTCTACATGGTACCCCGCTTCGACCCGGAAACCCGGCGACTAATCTGCCTAGTCAACTACTACACCAAAGAAAACTACGACTTCAGCCAGTTCGAAAGAGGCTTGCTCGAATCACATGCGGAAATGGCACAACGCGTCGTTCAGGAGATCGGTGACGAGCACCTTGAGGTGCAGATCCTCTCGGAAATTGGCGATCTGCTGCAGCAAGCGGGTGACGGGTTGCAGCCCTTTCTGAGACGCGTACTATCCAAGGCGACCCAGTTGATCGGCGCTGATACCGGCAGCATTGCTTTGGTACGCAAACAGGAAGGCGAGCGTTGGCTGCTGGTCGATGATGCCCAAGGCAACCTGATCGGTGCCAAACACAAAGACTGGCTAAAAAAATATATTCCGCCGATCAGGGTCGGCGGTGTCGAACTGCCGGAAGACCAGCGTAGTTTGACCGGCTCGGTCGCCGCCTCGGGAAAACCAGCGATCCTGCCCGACACCCAGGACAAGGAGGCCTGCAACGGCTTCTATCTGCCGGTAACGGATGCGATCCGCAGCGAGATCGCCGTCCCGGTGATTTACGATGAGGAAGTCCTGGCGGTCATCTGCCTCGACAGCCGCAAACCGCACTACTTTACTGGTGAGCACCGCCGCATCCTGTTGATCATCGAACGGATGATCGGCCATCACTTGGCGATGCTACAGAAAGTCGAACAGCTGACTGGCGAAATTGACCGTCTGCGCCAGGATGTCGACTACAAGGACCCGAGCATCTCCTCATACCGGCTCGGCAACATCATCGGCAACTCCCAAAAAGCTCAGTCGATCATCGAAACCATTCAACGGATCACCCCACCGCTATGCCAGCGCCTGGCAATGTGGAAGCAGTCGGACCTCCACGAAAAAGGTGAATTTCTAGGCCTGCCATCAATCCTGATCACTGGCGAAACCGGGTCGGGCAAGGAGTTTCTATTCAACAACCTGTTCACTCAGCTCAACCGCATCTACCGGGAGTTGCTGCCGGGCCAGGGCACCCTGCCGCTGAAAAAAACCAACATCGCTGCCTACAGCGGCGAGCTGACCTACTCGGAACTGTTCGGCCACAAGCGTGGCGCCTTCACCGGCGCTCACACCGACCGCCGCGGCATTCTGGAAGAGGCCCACGGTGGGGTGGTCTTTCTTGATGAGATCGGCGACGCCGATCCAAAAACCCAGGTACAGCTGCTGCGATTTCTCGATAGCGGCGAATTCGTCCGACTGGGAGAGAATATCACCCGCCACTCCCAGGCACTGCTGGTCGCAGGCACCAACCGCGACCTGCGCCAACTGATCGCTGAAGGGAAATTTCGCGAGGATCTTTACCACCGTCTTTCGGAGTTGATCATCGAAGTTCCCTCGCTCAACGAGCGGCGTGAAGACATCCCCGACTTGGCGGTCCACTTTCTCGGCAGGCTATTTCAGGTTTATCATCGAACTGGACAGGGGAGCGAAGATGCTCCGATTCTCGGTCCGGACGCCAAGCAGCTGTTGTCACAGCACTACTACACCGGCAACATGCGCGAACTACGTAGCATCCTGTTGCGCGCGATGCTGTTCCGAAGTGGGCGGTTCATCCAGAAAGCGGATATCGAAAAAGCCCTGCAACCACAAAGCGGCTACCACAGCCCGGACAAGAAAGAGGTTCTGGAACAACAGCTGGGAAAAGAGATTCTGCAACGTATCGAGAGCGAAGAGCAGGACTTCTGGCAAGCGATCTACCATCCCTATTCTCAAAAGGAGCTGACCCGCGAGGTTGTACTGAAGGTGATCGAGGAAGCGCGCCAGAAGGGAGCCAGCAGCATGCCGAAACTGGCACGAATGCTAAAAGCCTGCGATCCGGCCGACAAAACAGCTGAAGAGCGGAAGGTTTTTTTCCGCTTTAAGAACTTCCTCTACAAAACGATCCGCATCAGCTGATCAGCAGCCGATTAACCGCTCGACAGCTGCACGGTCAGCAGCGGTCCACGGGCCGACTACAACCAACTTCAACGCTTCCGGCCGAAGCACCTCAGCGGCGACCTGCTGCAGCTGATCAGCAGTGATCTGCTGCAATTCGCTCCGGTCCTGTTCCAGAGTCCTTAAATAATTGGCCTGCAACCCCCAACCGTAGCGGACTGCCAGCGCCTCGGTCTGGTCGCGGGAAAAGTCGAGATCGAACAGGTAGCCACGCACCGTTGCTTCCAGTTCTTCATCAGGCACCGGTTGTTCACGCAACTCTTGTAGAACCTGCAAAAGTTCAGCGAGCGACTGTTGTAAATTCTCCGGCGCAACAGCCAGATCGATGACCAGATACCCGGTATCGTCAAGCATCGAGCAGTTTGCCTCTACCGCGTATGTCAAACCGAGTTGTTCTCTTAATCGCAAGGGAAGCCGCGCTCCACCTCCCCATGACAGCAGGCGGCGCAATACGCGCAGCGCCAATGTTCGTTCGTCCCGCCGACCAGCCAACGGAAAAGCCAACTGCACACTGATCTGCGAATCGGAATCAGCCACCCAACAACACTTCGGCACGGAGGAGTCCACCACCGGAGCCGGCTCGGCTTTCTGCAACGGCTGTGGTGCCCAATCGCCGAACTCCCTCTCTACCTGTTCCAGCAGCTGATCCTGCTTGATCCGGCCACAGGCGCAAATCACCAGGTTCTGCGGCAGATACCAGTTGCGATAGTAGTCCTCTAAAGCCGTGCGATCGATGCGGGCCAGAGTCTCCGGGGTACCGATCAGCGAATCGCCGAGCGGGTGGCCTGGCCAAAGCAGATTGACCATCAGGTTGTCGAGGTTGATCTGTACCTCTTTTTCATTGTAATCCTCGCGCGCTTCTTCAAGGATGATCCTCCGCTCAACATCGATGTCATTGAACAGCGGTCGCCGCAACATCGAGGCGAACAAAGCCAACCCATCCGCCAGGTAGTCGGGATGGATTCGGGAATGGAAGCAGGTCGTCTCGGCATCGGTCGAAGCGTTGACCGCCCCGCCAATTGCCTCAAAGGCCCGCTCCAAATCGGTGCTGGTGGCATATTCGGCGGTGCCCCGGAAAATCATATGTTCAAGAAAATGGGAAATACCTGAGAACTCAGCTGGTTCGTTACGGCCCCCGACCGCTAGATAACAGACCAGCTCTGCCGCGTGCAGCTGCGGCATCGGTACAGTCACTAACCGGATACCGTTCTCCAGAGTATTAATAAAATATTCGGACATTTCCTTTTAGCCTTGGTTCAGTGTAAATTCAACACAGGCAGGCAAAGTAAAACAGTTAGGTTAGAAATGCCAGCAGAATCAGACATCTGCCACCAGTGCACTCTTGCTCCAAGCCATAAACAGGAAGCCAGATTCCAGCCCTGAAACGGCATCGTAACCGAGACAGCATGTCCGTGGCTGGCGGAACCGGGGCCGGCCCTGTTAGAATCATGCTAAAAAGAGTGATTTACTTTGACAGTTTGGTCACGTAGAGCTATTGAAAAGAAAATGCCAACCAACAACGAGAAGAACTAAGGTGTCCCGTACTCTGCTCATACCCCTGCTCATACCCCTGCTGCTGATCTCCGGCTGCCAACCTCAGCTATTTACGCAGAAAAAAACATTATCCGAGTTTCCGCAGCCGCCCACTTGGACAGCAGCTCCCACTGCTGACCAGAGTGAACCGGGCGCCTGGCTCGACAGCTTTACGGACCCAACTTTGTACCGCCTGATCACTGAAGGGTTGCAGAACAATTTCAGCCTTCAATCTGCCGCGGCACGCATCCGGGCGGCACAAGCGCGGGCCACACAAGCCGGCGCGGAATTGCTCCCGACGGCGATTCTTGATAGCTCTGCCGCACGCAGGAAAACCCAGCCCAGCGGTTCAGTAAACAACAGCTTTTCCCTGACCGGCCGAGTACAATGGGAGATCGATCTCTGGGGTCGCTTTGACTTGTCGGCTCGGGCCGCCACTGCAGAAGCAAAAGCGACACAGACCGACTACCGTGCAGCGCAGCTATCGCTGGCGGCCAACATCGCCCGCAGCTGGTTTCAACTGTGCGAAGCAGGGCTGCAGCTGCGACTGGCCGAACAAATCGTTGCCTCCTACCAACAAAGCCTGCAGGTGATTGAGGAACAATACCGCAGCGGCCTGACCAGCGCCCTCGATCTGCGCTTGGCGCGCTCCGAACTGAGCAGCGCCCAGGCCAGCCAAGCAGAACGAGCCAGGCTGTTCGACAGTGGACAACGTGCCCTAGAGCAGCTTCTCGGTCGCTACCCGTCAGGTTCGCTAGCCTCCTCGCACCAACTGCCAGAATTGTCGGCAGAGCTTCCGGTCGGCCTACCTTCAACCCTGCTGCAACGCCGTCCCGATATCCAGGCCAGCGAGTTGCGGCTACAAGCCGCCGAACTGCGCACGACAGCCGCACAACGCAATCGCCTGCCTACTTTTGCCCTGACCGGCAGTGCCGGGACGGCCAGTGAGCGCCTCTATCGACTGCTCGACTGGGATTATCTGGTCTGGAGTCTTGCAGCCTCAGCAACTCAATCCTTGTTCGACGGCGGTCGCAAAGCCGCTGAACAGCAGTTGACAAAAGCACAATTCGACGAACAACTAAACACATATGCCGAAAAATTGCTGACTGCGTTTCGCGAAGTCGAGGGCTCCCTTGCCTCAGAAGACAGCTTGCGGAATCAGGAGCGAGCATTGCAACAGACAGTTAGTGAAGCCGACGAAGCGCAGCACTTGGCGGAGCAACGCTACCGACAAGGGTTGGAAGGGATTATCACCCTGCTGGAAACCCAAAGACGGGCCTTCAGTGCCCGCAGCAATCTGCTACGCACCAGCCGATTGCGACTGGAGAACCGGGTCGATCTACACCTGGCCCTGGCAGGACCAATCGGCACTTTCATACCGTTGCACGAGGGGATGGAGACACCATGAAACGCCTGATCAACTTTTTATTGCCACTTATCGTGCTGCTCACGGGAATTGCCATTGCCGCCAGTCTGATTGCCTCGGCCCCGGAGACCGAGCGAAAAAGCCCGCCGGTTCCGTTGCCGAGCGTCGAGGTGGCAACACTGCAACCAGAGTCATATCAAGTCAAAATACTTAGTCGCGGCACCATCTCGCCGCTGACTAGCAGCAGCCTGGTGCCCGAAGTCTCAGGCCGGATCATTGAGGTAGCGGAAAATTTCCGCAACGGTGGTTTCTTCGCCAAGGGCGAGCTTCTCCTGCAGATAGACCCACGGGATTACCAGAACGCCGTGACCATCGCCCGCGCCGAACTGGCCATCCAGAAACAAGCCCTCGCCGAAGAGCTAGCACGGAGTGAACAGGCGCGTAACGACTGGCAGAAGTTGCAACTGACCGGCGAACCCGACCCGCTGGTGTTACGCATTCCACAGCTGGAGACTGCTCAAGCAAAGCTGGCTGCCGCGGAAGCACGTTTACAGCAAGCCCGGCTCGACCTGGAACGCACCCGGATCAGCGCACCCTATGCCGGGCGGGTGCTGGAGAAAAAGGTCGATTTCGGTCAGTACGTCTCTGCCGGAAGCAGCCTGGCCGACATTTACGCCAGTGACTGTGTCGAAGTCCGCCTGCCGATCACCAGTGAGCAGCAGCTCTATCTCGAATTACCAGAAAACGGCGCATCTCAAGCAGGTGCCCGGGTCGAATTCATTGCCCGCATCGGCAAGCATGAGGAACGTTGGCCGGGGCGTCTTGTACGCACCGAAGGGAGCGTCGATATCCGCAGTCGCCAACTGTTCGTCGTCGCCCGGATCGATGATCCTTATCGCCGCCACGGTGAGCGGGCGCCGCTAAAAATAGGCCAGTTTCTGGAAGCGGAAATTTTCGGCAAGACCCTTGAACAGGTCTTTATTATCCCCCGCCATGCAGTCCGCGGTGAGCAAACCATCTATCTGGTTGACAAGGAAAACCGCCTGCAACGCCGCGAGCTGGAAGTTGTCTGGCGCGACGAGCAGAGCCTGATCGCCCGTGGCCCGCTGCAACCGGGCGACCGGCTGTCGTTGACCACCCTGCCGTTTGCCGCAAACGGAATCAAGGTCGAGATCGCCGCCGCCAAAACTGCACAGCCGGAGTCCTGAGCATGAAAGGGATGATCTCCTGGTTCGCCAACAATCCGGTCGCCGCGAATCTGCTGATGGCCATCATTATCGGCCTCGGCCTCTGGTCGATGCTTGAGCTGGTTCCGCTGGAGGTATTTCCGGAATTCGAACGCGACACCGTCACCATCGACCTTCGCTATCGGGGTGCCACCCCCGCTGAGGTGGAAGAGGCGGTAGTGATCCGAGTCGAGGAAGCGATCTCCGACCTGCAGGGGATCGAGGAAATGACTTCCAGCGCCAAAGAAGGCAGCGGCGAAGTGCGGGTCGATGTGGAAAAAGGCTACGACCCGCGCGAGTTGCTCAACGACATCAAGAACCGCGTCGATGCCATCTCCACTTTCCCGGACGATGTCGAACGGCCCAGTTACAAAGTCCTTGAATTTCGCCGTGAGGTCATCTCCGTGGTGGTCGCCGGAGCCTTGATCGAACGGGATCTGCGACAGCTCGGTGAGCTGATCCGCGACGACCTGACCGCGCTGCCGGAAATCAGCCAGGCCGACCTGGTGGCGGTCCGCCCGTACGAGATGTCGATCGAGGTCGATCAGCACACCCTGGAAAGCTATGATCTGAGCCTGAGCGACATCGTCACCGCGGTACAGCGCTCTTCGGTCGACCTGCCCGCCGGGGCGATCAAAACCAGTGGCGGCGAGATTCTGCTGCGCACCCGCGGCCAGGCCTACGATGCCCGGCAGTTTGCCGACATCCCGCTGCGCAGCAATCCGGATGGAACCCGCTTGAAGTTGGGTGATCTGGCGCTGATTCACGACGGCTTCGACGAGGAACCACTGTTCGCACTGTTCAACGGCCATCCGGCAGTGTTGATCGAGGTGTATCGCACCGGTGACCAGAGCGCCCTCGAAGTCGGGCGGGCGGTGCGCGAGTACGTCGCCGACAAACAGGAGCAGCTGCCACCGGGGATCAGCCTCGATTACTGGCGCGACCGCTCACGGATCGTCAACCTGCGTCTGAACACTCTGATCAACAATGCTATCCAGGGGGGTATTCTGATTTTCCTCACCCTCTCGCTGTTCCTGCGCTTCTCAATCGCCATCTGGGTCTGCGCCGGCATCCCGATCAGTTTCATGGGTGCCTTGGCGCTAATGCCGATGCTCGGGGTGACTATCAACCTGGTCAGTCTGTTCGCTTTTATTGTCGTCCTCGGGATGGTGGTCGATGACGCAATTATCACCGGCGAGAATATCTATTCCCACCTGAAAAAGCATGGCGAGACCGTCGATTCGGTGATCAGGGGCGCCCAGGAGGTTGCGGTGCCGGTCACCTTCGGCCTTTTGACCACGGTGGCGGCGTTCTTGCCGCTGCTGTTCATGGAGGGACGGCGGGGACCGATCTTCGCCCAGATTCCGTTAATCATCATCCCGGTACTCTGCTTTTCCTGGATCGAGTCGAAACTGATCCTGCCGGCCCACCTGCGCCACGTTCATCTGCAGAAGAAAAAAATCGGCCCGCTGCTGCGCCTGCAGGCTCGGGTTGCCGATACCCTGGAACGGTTCATTCATAAGTGCTACCAGCCGGTGCTGAAGAAAGCGATCGAACGGAGGCACCTGACCTTTTCCATTTTTACTACAGCGGTTTTGATCATCGTCAGCTTTGTGGTTAGCGGTCGTTACGGTTATAATTTTTTCCCGCGAATTCAGAGTGAAACTGCACGTGCCACCCTGAGCATGCCGGCCGGAACCTCCATCGAGCAAACCCGCAAACATGTCGAACGGATGGGGCAAATCGCCCTCGAACTACAGGAGAAGTTTCAGGAACCGGACGGTTCCCGCTCACTGATATCGAACATTCTGGTCAGCATCGGCTGGACCGGCGGCGGTCATCCCGGGATCAGCGGCAACCCGGAAGTCGGTCAGGTGACGATGGAGCTGGTCCCACCGGAAGACCGGTTGAGCAGCGTTACCACCAATGAAATAGTCAGCGAGTGGCGGCAGCGGATCGGCGTCATTCCCGGCGCCAAAGAACTGACCTTCCGCGCCGAAATCGGCCGTAGTGGTGACCCGATCGACGTACAGCTGACCGGCGCTGATTTTACCGCCCTGAGTGAGGTTTCGGCGGCAATCCAGCAGCGCCTCGCCGAATATCCCGGCGTCTACGATATTCAGGATAGCTTCGATCAGGGCAAACAGGAAATTCAACTCAAGCTGAGACCGGAAGCAGAGCTGCTCGGCCTGACTTCGAGCGACCTGGGACGACAGGTGCGAGCCGCCTTTTTCGGCGCTGAAGCGCAACGGATTCAGCGCGGTCGCGATGACGTGCGAGTGATGATCCGTTATCCAAAGCAACAGCGCGAAAATTTATCCAGTCTGGAAACGATGAAAATCCGCTCAACTGAAGGAATCGAAGTCCCCTTCAGCCAGGTCGCCGACGCCCAGCTCGGCACCGGCTTTTCAACCATCCGCCGCGTCGACCGTAACCGGGCGCTGAATGTCACTGCTGACGCCGACAAGCAGAAAGTCGATGTTAACCGGATCGCGTCCGACTTGCGGGTATTTCTCGATCAGCTGTTGCTCGATTATCCCGGTATCCGGTACAGCTTTGAAGGGGAGCTGCGCGAACAGAAAGAGTCGGTCGGCAGCCTGCTGTACGGCGTGTTGTTCGTGCTGTTCGCGGTCTACGCGCTGCTGGCGATCCCGTTCAAATCCTACCTGCAGCCGCTGATGGTGATGCTGGTCATTCCCTACAGCGTCGGCGGCGCGATCGTCGGACACATGATCATGGGCATGAACCTCAGCTTTATGAGCATGCTCGGCATCCTAGCGCTCTGCGGCGTGGTGGTCAATGACAGCCTGGTGCTGGTCGACTTCATCAACCGGCGGCGTCGCGAAGGGGTGCCGCTACACGAAGCAGTGATGACCGCCGGCGGAGCCCGCTTCCGACCTATCCTGCTGACCTCGATCACTACCTTTTCCGGCTTGGCACCACTGCTCCTGGAAACCAGCACCCAGGCCCAGTTCCTGATCCCGATGGCGATCTCGCTCGGGTTCGGTATTCTCTTCGGCACCTTACTGAGTCTGTTGCTGGTGCCGGCCAGCTATCTGATCCTAGAAGACTTCGTTGGCTTTTTCAAAAAGTCCAAGGCACCGAATATGTAGAAATTTACTAATGGCTGCCGCATAAAGAGCTGGGGGAGGGCTTTCCTAGACTCAGCTCCCAAGCTGCTCTTTTAGGGCGCGATTCTCCTTGAACAGGGAGATCTGCGCTTTAAAGGGTCCCTGCAGATAATAGGCGAGGGTCTGAAGTGACGTTTTGTCGATCTCATGCTTCGCGGCGAAATAATCGATCAACACATCGGAGTCAGCGAGATATTCTCCAGGTGCAATCTCGACCGTTGGGAACGACGCGGCCTGGCCGGTTTCTTCTTGCAGGAACTCGCGGTATTTATCCATCTCCGCATCATCATTGCCGTCCGCGCTGATGATCTCGAATTGTTCGAGCAGGCCCGCCTCACTCAAAAAGAGCAGAAACTTGAAGCAGAACGGACAAGTGCTCTTCATATAGACTTTCGGTTTGAGAATACTTGTCATCAAAGAATCTCCTCGTTCACCTCTATGGGTTACGTTGTTTGCACCGGTCCGAAGCGTTGCAGAGCCTGCACCATAACTTCCAGTATCCGCAAAACAGCTGGTTTCGGGCAAGTCGCTCAGAACATTTTTTTACTCCTTCGCTTGAAAACAGAAAAGAGGACCGTCGCTGCCAACGGTCCTCTTTCTGTCTTTATTCAAGTAATTCTGTTCCGGCTGTTTAGCCCTGCAAAAGTTTCGCCGCTTCCTTGGCGTGATAGGTGATGATCAGGTCGGCGCCAGCGCGCTTCATGCCGAGCAGAGTCTCCATCATCAGCCGGTCGCCGTCGATCCAGCCCTTCTCGGCAGCCGCCTTGACCATCGAGTACTCGCCGGAGACGTTGTAGGCGACCAGCGGCAGATCGAAGTTGTCTTTGAGCTCACGCAGAATGTCGAGGTAGGCAAGCGCCGGCTTGACCATCAGGAAATCGGCCGCCTCGGCGACATCCTGATTCGCCTCGCGCAGTGCTTCCATACGGTTGGCCGGATCCATTTGGTAGGTACGCCGGTCGCCGAAGGTCGGCGTGCTCTCGGCAGCGTCGCGAAATGGTCCGTAGTAAGCGCTGGCGTACTTGACCGCATAGCTCATCACCGGGATGTGCTCGAAACCGTTCTCGTCGAGGATGTCGCGCAGTGCAGCGATGCGACCATCCATCATGTCGGACGGAGCAATGATATCGGCGCCGGCCTGTGCGTGGGAGAGCGCCTCTTTCGCCAGCAGTTCCAAAGTCGAGTCGTTGTCGACGTCGCCATCCTTGATGATGCCACAGTGCCCGTGGTCTGTATACTCGCACATGCAAACGTCGGTAATCACCGTCAGTTTCGGCACCTCTTTCTTGATGGCGCGAATAGTGTTCTGGATAATGCCGGTCTCACTGTAGGCATCGGAGCCAACCGCGTCCTTCTCTTCCGGGATACCGAACAGGAGCACCGCTGGAATGCCCAACTCATGAACCTCTTTCGCCTCGGCGACGATATTCTCGATCGACTGCTGGTAGATGCCAGGCATCGAAGGAATCTCTTTCTTGATGTTCTCACCAAAGGCGCTGAACATCGGGTAGATCAGGTCATCGACGCGCAGGTGGGTTTCACGAACCATACGCCGGATATTCTCGTTACGACGAAGACGACGGGGACGGTAGCTGGGAAAATACATATGCAATCTCCTTTTCGAAAAGGGTCTTTTAGTCCTGATAATATTTGACCATCGCCGTCACTAAATCATCGATGGTCGACTTCTCCGGCTCCAAATCCACTGCAAAACCATGCTTGCGAATCGCCTTGGATGTGATCGAGCCGATTGAGAAAAACTTCGCTCGCCCCTGCAGCTTTATCAGTTCATCGCCAAACATTTCGAGCAGATTCTCGAAGGTAGATGGTGAACTGAAACAGATGGCATCCAACTCGCTTTCCACCAGCAGGTGACGAATCATATCCTCTTTGCCGGTCGGTCGAATGGTTCGATATGCGACCGGAGCGACTACCTCGGCACCTGCCTGCCGCAGGCTGTCGGGAATAAGGGTACGGGCGATTTCGGCACGCGGGTAGAGGAAACGTTTCCCTGCCACCCCTTCAGCCAACAGCTCTTCGATCAGCCCTTCTGCCTGGTAAATTTTTGGCACCAGATCGGGCCGCAAGCCACGCTTTTCGATCGCCTCGGCGGTTTTCGGACCTACTGCTACCAATTGTACCCCGGCGAGGCTGCGCACATCCAGTCGGTTGGCCGCAATGCGTTCGAAGAAGGCATCGACACCGTTGGCCGAGGTCAGTATCAAACTGTCGAAGCTGGCAATCTCCTTGACCGCCTGATCGAGCGGCTGCAAATCATCCGGAGGAGCAATCTCGATGGTCGGGATACAGATGGTCTCGGCCCCCTGCTGTTGAAGTTTCTGCACAAAATTGGCCGCCTGAACACGCGGGCGGGTGATCAGAAAACGTTTACCGAACAGCGGCAGGTTGTCATACCAGCGCAGATCTTCGCGGTATTTAACCACTTCGCCGATAATAATGATCGCCGGAGTTTCGATTCCGGCGCGGGCAACATCCTCGACGATGGTTGCCAGAGTGCCGACCTGAGTACGCTGCCGCGGCAGGGTCGCCCACTGCACCACCGCCACCGGCGTCTGCGGTGAACAGCCGTGCTCGATCAACTTCCCACTGATCAACTTGAGGTTGGTCAGCCCCATGTAAAAAACTAGCGTACCGAGCCCAGTCGCCAGTCTTTCCCAGTCGAGGCCGGTGAGTTTACGCTCCGATCGTTCGTGTCCGGTGATCAAGGCAACGCTGGTGCTGATGTCTCGGTGAGTCAGGGGGATGCCGGCATAGGCAGCTGCAGCGAATCCAGAGGTAACTCCGGGGACCACCTCGAAAGGGATGTTCCGCTGCTTAAGGTAGGCTGCTTCCTCTCCGCCCCGGCCAAAAATGTAGGGGTCTCCCCCTTTCAGGCGCACCACCTGCAAACCTGCCACCGCTTTCTCCGCCAGCAGGGCGTTGGTTTCCTCCTGGGGGAGGTGATGGTTGCCACACACCTTGCCGACGTAAATCTTTTCGGAATCAGCGGGAGCATAATTCAACAGCACTGGATTGGCCAGATAATCGTAAATGACCACATCCGCGTTCTTCAGACACTGTTTCCCCTTCAAGGTCAAGAGGCCGGGATCACCCGGCCCCGCTCCAATTAAATAAACTTTTCCGATTGCCAAAGAAGCTATTCTTTCTCGTCGAATGTTTTGCAACCGTAGACCTCATTGAGAATCGGTCCGGCCCCTTCTTCGAGCAACTGCTTGGCCAACGCAATACCAGTCTCTTCCGCCTGATCAACATGACAGGTGACGGTCTTCTTGATCATCTGCTTGCCCTCTACATCTGAAACAAGCGCGGTCAGTTCCAGTTGGTCTCCCGTGACGGTGCCATAAGCGGCAATCGGAACCTGGCAGCCGCCCTCGAGGGTCGACAGTACTGCCCGCTCGGCAGTAACGGCATAAGCAGTCGGTGGGTGATTGAAGAAATCGATCAGCTCGTTGGTGACGTCATCATCTATCCGGCTCTCCAAACCGAGTGCGCCCTGTCCGATCGCGGGCAGACAGGTTTTGGGGTCGAAATACTCACTGATCTGGTCACCGAAACCGAGCCGTACCATCCCGGCCGCAGCCAGAATGACCGCATCGAGGTTCTCCGTTTCTAGCTTGCTGAGGCGGGTCTGCACATTGCCACGGATATCGACCATCTCCAGATCGGGGCGCATGTTCAGCAGCTGCGCTTTGCGGCGCAGCGAGCTGGTACCGACACGCCCCCCCTGGCGGATATCCATAAAGCTGCCGTAGCCCTCTTTCAGCACCGCGATGTCACGCGGGTCTTCCCGCTCGGTAATGCAACGCAGGCCGGTTCCTTCAGGGAAAAATGTCGGCACGTCCTTCATCGAGTGCACAGCGATATCGATTTCATTACGCAGCATCGCTTCCTGAATTTCTTTGACGAACAGGCCCTTGCCACCTACCATAGCCAGCGGCACGTCGAGGATCTTGTCCCCTTGGGTCTTGATCTTGGTTAGGGTGACAGTCAGGTCCGGGTATTTCTTTTCCAGCTCTTGCTTGACCCAGTTGGCCTGCCAAAGTGCGAGGGCGCTAGCGCGGGTACCGATGCGGAGGGTACGGGACATATCAAACTCCTTTATTGGTCGTCTAACGGTTCAGCAATCTGCTGCTGAGCGTCAGTATTTTCAGGCAGATCGAACAGGGTTCGGACGGCGTCAATGTACAGGTCGCCGTCACTGCCGTTTTGGGCTTGCTTCAAAATATTGGTCGGGTGATGCAGAATCTTGTTGACGATGGCGTTGGCCATTGCCTCGATCGCCTTCTGCTCTTTTTTGCCGAGTCCGTTCAAATTGGACAGGGTCTTTTCAACTTCAACCTTGCGTACCTCGTCAAGCTGACGGCGCAGGGCAACGATGGTTGGTTTGACCTGTAGCGAAGACATCCATTTCTGGAACTGGACGATCTCGCCGTCGATGATTTTCTCTGCCTTGGCCGCTTCTTTTTCCCGTTCTTTCAGGTTGGCCTGCACCACACCCTGCAAATCGTCGACGTCGTAGAGGTAGACACCATCAATTTTACCAGCCAACGGATCGATATCGCGCGGTACGGCAATATCGATCATGAACATCGGCTTGTGACGACGGCTCTTGATCACTTCCTTGACCTTTTTCGCCTCCAGCACGTAATCGGGCGCTCCAGTGGAGGAGAGGACAATATCGACCCGATGCAACTGCTCACGGAAGTTCTCGAAGGAAACCGGGATACCGCCCTCAAACTCGGCGGCCAGTTTTTCGGCGCGGGCGAAGGTCCGATTGGTGACCATCACTCGGGCGACACCGTTATTAACGAAGTGCTTGGCGGCCAACTCGCACATCTCACCGGCGCCGATCAGCATGACGGTCTTGTCCTCGAGAGTATCGAAAATCTTGCGAGCCAGCTCAACGGCTGCAAAGGAGACCGACACAGCGCTACTGGCGATGGCGGTTTCGGTACGCACCCGTTTGGCAACCGAAAAGGCCTTGTGCAGAAAACGGTTGAGAATCACCCCGGCGGTTTTGAATTCGGTAGCGTAGCCGTAAGCGGTCTTGATCTGACCCAAAATCTGCGGTTCGCCGATCACCATCGAATCGAGACTGGAGGCAACCCGCAGTACGTGGCGGATGGCAGCCTCACCTTCGTACTCGTATAGATGTTCATTGAGGATGTCGGAAGGAATCTTGTGATACTCCGACATGAAGTTCTTCAGCTCGATGATCGCCGCTTCAATATTGCGCGAGGCAGCATACAACTCGACCCGGTTACAGGTGGATACAATCACCCCTTCGGAGATCGCCGGCAAGGCCATCATCTGCTGTGAAGGAGCTTCCATCTCTGTGGGGGCGAAAGCAACTTTTTCTCTAATTTCGACTGGAGCCGTTTTGTGACTCAGTCCCACTACAACAATATCCATGGTCTGTTCGTCAGCTCCGGTTAATTGGTGAAGGCATCAAAAGTGTGCTGCCCCCCGAGCAGCAAGTTGACGCCGAGATAGGTAAACAACAAAAACAAAAAACCGATAATGGCAAAAATGGCCGCCTTGCGCCCCCGCCACCCTACCGTCAGCCGGCCATGCAGCAGACCGGCGTAAAGAAACCAAGTGATCAACGCCCAAGTTTCTTTCGGATCCCAGCTCCAGTAGGTGCCCCAGACGGTGTTGGCCCAGAATGCTCCGCTGATGATCCCCAAGGTCATCAACGGGAAGCCGACGCTCAAGCAGGTGTAATTGACCTTGTCGAGCGAATCAAGGGAGGGCAGCAGCTGATAGATACCTGTAAAACGCTTGCTTTTCAGCATCCGGTCCTGAACCAGGTACATGACGCCAGCACCGAAGGCGAGGGCAAAGGTGGCATTACCGAGAAAAGCGAATGCGATATGCACCGGAAACAACCAGCTACGCAGCATCGGGTTGAGCTGCACCACCATATCGGGGCTAAGGGCGCTACCGAGCATCAACAAAAAAGCGAGCGGAGCGGCAAACGCCCCCATCACCGTCATGCGAAAGCGCAGGTCGAGCAGCAGATAGAGCAGCACCAAACACCAGGCAAAAAAGGATAGCGACTCATGCAGCGTAGTGACCGGGGTACCACCGGCAGTTGCATGCCGGACACCGAAACTGGCAGCATGCAGCACCACTCCAACGACCAAGATCCAACGCCCGATCTTGCCAGCCTGCGGTTTCTTCCCGATCATGTCGACCAGATAGAAGGTGCTGGCCAGAAAATAAATGACCAGTGCCGCATAAAATAAAACGGAAAGAATATTCATACGCTCCCTTCCGGCAGCTGCAGGTGCAGCTGCTCCAGAGAAAATTCAGGGCCAAAGTTTTCTATTAATAACTGATCTATTTCACAAAGCTTCCCTAGTTCCAGCAACGGAAGCAATTGCTCAACCCAAAAACTACGCAAAACCTGATGATTATATTGAGCGGCGAACTGCCCCGTCAACAGCTTTTGTCGAATTTCCGCCATTACCTCTAATGAAAGAGCCCAACTCGCAGGAATCGAGTCAGCTACGCGATCCCGTATCTCAGCGGCCAACGCCGGGCTACCGCCAGCAGTCGATACCGCCACCGACAAACGCCCTTGCTGCCAGACCGCTGGCAGGGAAAAGTCTCCGCCATCCGAAAGATCCGCGCGACAACAGAGCAGGTTGCGTCGCCGTGTCTCTGTAGCGACCTGCTGATTGACCTGCGCGGAATCGGTGCAGGCGAACACCAACGCGGCATCAGTCAGATCTTCTGGGCAAAACGGGCGCGCAATCGCCTCTACCGCTGCTGCAGACCAATCCGCCTGATCCAGTGCCGGGTCGACCAAGCGTACCTTGGCGCCTGCTTGCAGCAATTTGCTCACCTTGCGTTGCCCAACTGCACCTGCACCAACCACTACAACCAGCCGATCACACAAATTCAAAACAACCGGATAAGAAAGCCGCTCTGCCTCATTTTCCATTCAAGCGACCTTAAACACCAAACAGTTCGGCTTCCACCAACTCACAAAGCAGTTGTCCGGCAAACAGAGCCAATTCCAACTGCCGAGGCACCACGGAAGTTCCCAGATCGATACAATGATCCACGCCGTCACGACACAAGGGATCTGCATGGCTCTCACTAGTCAGCAACGCGACCTGCTGCTCATTATCAAGCACTTCGTCACGCAAAGCCCGCAACGCATTCGAGGCTGAACCATCATTTAACATCAACAACAGATGGTTGTCGCTATTGAGTGCCCGATAATGGCGGACCAGAAGCTGTTCCGACTCCCCAGCGTTGCTCATCACCGCCGCCAGCGCAGGATCGCTGCCCAGTGCGATGGCCGGCAGAACGGGGCGATCAAATCCGAGTCGATAGGTGAAATGGCCAGCCAAGAGCTGAGCTACCGGCTGAAAAGCCGCACTTCCAGCCAGAAGCAGTTGTCCTCCACCAGCAAACAACTCGCCCAAGCGATGTGCCAGCCCAGTCACGCCTCCCCCCTGCTGCTGGCAAAATTTCCCAAGTAATTCCTGCAATTGGCCACATGACGCAGCAACTTTTTGTTCCATTTTCTTCCTCGTCCCACAGCAGCTTCGCAGCTAAATCAACAGAGAGATTCAGGCATGATAGGAAGCCGTTCCCAGACTGTCAAGCAACAGGTTTGCCAAACCGAATTGCTTCTTGATATTTTTGCCAAGTTCTATATATTTTGAATATCAATTCCGAACCGATCTATTCCCCACTGCCTACCGAAAAAGGAGATTTTGATGGCCGGTGATAAAGTTTTAGAATTTACGGATGACAACTTTGATGCAGAGGTTCTGAAATCTTCTGTTCCTGTTCTGGTAGATTTCTGGGCCACTTGGTGTGCCCCCTGCAAGGCGATTGCACCGGTAATCGATCAGCTCGCAGAAGAATTCGATGCCCAAGTCAAAATCGGCAAGGTGAATGTCGATGAAAATCCGGCTACTCCCGCCCAGTACGGGGTTCGCGGCATTCCAACCATGATCCTGTTCAAGGATGGCCAGATCGTTGATCAGCTGGTCGGTGCTGTTCCCAAAAATCAGCTGGAAGGCTTGCTGCAAAAAGCGCTTTAAAATTCGAAAGGGCTCCCTAAAAAGGGAGCCCTTAAATATTTAATCGCTCTCTTTAACTCTCGTTAAAATCTCTTGTATCGCCTTCTTTTGCTCGCTTGCAATCCGTGCAACTTCGAGTTCCTTAAGTAACCGCTGTTTTCCCAACCGAGCCTCCTCGATATCATTACTGGCCTTGATCACTATCTCCCGCGATTGATAATCCCACCTCCGCTTCGCTTTACGCTTCTCTGTCACTGCTTGCTGATAACTTTGAGCCAGCTCCTCAGCTCGTTTTTTCAAATCTTTTGCCAGTTGCTGCTTTTTCAGCAGCCTCTGATCAGCAGCCTCGACACTTTCTTGAAACTCCCTGCTTACACCAGGCTCAACTGGAGTTTGCGGGACAAAATTCAGGTTGTCTACCTTGCCGGGCTTGACAACATTTTCTTTGCCACGACACTCTTCCGGCAGTCCTTGCAGGCTGTCGGCAAAATGGAGTTGGCCGCTGGCATCGCGGCAAGAGTAGGTTTGTCCCCAGCAGGTAGAAACCAGCAGGCATAGCCCCAAAGCTGTCATCAACAACAGACGCATGGTCAACTCCTTGCTAAAATTTTCGCTGGCTGTCAAGCATGATAGTTACCGGACCGTCATTGACCAGATCAACAGCCATATCGGCCTGAAAACGACCGGTTTGCACCAGAAGCTCCATCTTCCGCAATTGCTCGACAAAATAATCGCACAGTGGCTCAGCCATATCGGGCAGCGCAGCTTGGCTGAACCCAGGTCGCCGCCCTTTGCGACAGTCAGCCAAAAGGGTAAATTGCGACACCACCAACAGTTCGCCGGCAATGTCACTGACCGATAAGTTCATTTTACCAGCCTCATCCTCGAAAATCCGCAAACTGGCGATCTTTTCCGCCAAGTAGTCGGCGGCTTTATGATCATCTCCCTGTTCGACACCGAGCAAAATCAGTAAGCCAGCACCGATCTGGGCAATTTTTTCGTTATCGACCCTGACCCCGGCCTGTGTAACTCGCTGCAGAACCGCACGCATATCAAGCTTCCCCCTGATTCAACCCGGCAAAGCTGCGCAGCAAAGCCAGGTTCTTAAAATCATCGCAATGGCTTTCCCCCGGCGGGGTTTCAATAATCTTTGCGATCCCGGCAAACCTCGGATCCCGCATCAAGGCCTTAAAGCCGTCTGGACCGATCAAACCACGGCCGACATGATCGTGCCGATCAACCCGTGAACCGAGCGGTTTCTTGCTGTCGTTGACGTGAAACAAGGCCAGACTTTCGAAGCCGAGCAAACGATCAAATTCCTCCAACACAGCGGCATAGCCTTCTGTGCTACTTAAATCGTAACCGGCAGCAAACGCATGACAGGTGTCGAAACAAATCGCCAGATTGTATGACGATAAACATTCTAGAATCTTCGCCAGTTCTTCAAAACGGGAGCCGAGGCAGGTCCCCTGACCAGCGGTATTTTCCACCAATACCCGAACATCCTGAGGCGCCTGATCGAACACCTGCCGAAAACTCTCGAGCAGCGTCTGCAGTCCAGCTTCACTCCCCTGTCCGACATGGGCGCCGGGATGCATGACCAGATCCCCGATGCCGAGTTGCGAGCAGCGCACCATCTCATCAACAAAAGCGAGAATCGATTTGTTCCGCAGTTCTGTATCTGGACTTGCAAGGTTGATTAGGTAGCTATCATGAGCGGCAACGTAATCGATGTCACTTTTCCCACGGGCGCCACGAAAAGCAGCAACGGAAGTTGAAGAGAGAGGCTTTGCCTGCCAGCGGCTAGCGTTACGGGTAAATACCTGAATCGCGGTAGCACCGATTGCCTCCCCGCGGGCAAAAGCTTTTTCGATACCTCCGGCAATCGAAACATGGGCACCGACCAGCAACGGTCGCGACCTATTTTCTTTCACCATCAGGAGTTCATCCAGTCTTCTAGTAGTGGGGCTATTTCCACCGGGCTCGCCAACCGGGCATCGACATAGGATTCCAAAGCTTGGTTCGGCTGACCATTTCCAACCAACACCGTCTTCATGCCAAATTGCTTGGCGGTTTTCAGATTCAGCGATTGATCCTCGACCATCACGCAGTGGTCGCCCAAAAGTTGTAAATGTTCCAGTATCTGTTGATACGGATCGGGGTTCGGCTTCGGCTGATAATTGGCAACCCGGATATCGAAAATCCCGGCGAACACCCCTTCTAGCCCGAGGGCCGCGAGTACCCGATCTACATGGCAGCGGGAGCCATTGGTAAAAACGTAGCTCGGCACTCCAAGTGATTCGATCACCTGCCTTAATTTAGCATCCTGCGAGAGGCGGCTGCCGACATCGACTTCATGGACATAAGTGAGGTAGTCTTCCGGGTCGACCTCGTGATGCCGGATCAGGCCCTGCAAAGTGGTGCCGTAATCCTTCCAGTAGCGACGACGCAATGTATCGACCTCTTGCTGTTCGATCCCGACTTGCGTCTGCATGTAATGATTGATCCGCACATCGATCAGCGAAAACAGGTCCCGCTCTGCGGGGTAGAGGGTATTATCCAGGTCAAAAAGTACCGCTTTCATTTCTCTACATTCTACCTTGGGTTGAACTCGCCGGAAAAGACCTCTACAGCCGGGCCGGTCATCATCACCGGGCCATCTTCCAACCATTCCAGCTGCAGGTCGCCTCCACGCAGGTGGTTGACAATTTTCCGATCGGTGCGACCGGTCAATACCCCGGCAACCGTGACTGCCGAAGCCCCGGTTCCACAGGCCAGCGTCTCCCCGGCCCCACGCTCCCAGGTGCGCTGAATCACCTCTTTACTGTTTACCACCTGGACAAACTCGACATTGATCCGGTTCGGAAACCAGTCATGTTTTTCAACCAGCGGACCGATCAGTTCCAAGTCGCACTGTTCAACATCATCAACAAAAACCACGCAGTGCGGGTTACCCATCGAGACACAGGTAACCTCAATTTCACCATCATCCACCGGCAGTTTTATCGCCACGGCCTGTTCCTCAGGCGGGCCGATCATTGGCAAGGCGGCACGCTTTAAACGGGGCGTTCCCATGTTCACCTGCACCCGCTCAACCAACCCGGAAGCGCCAATAAACAGCTGTAACGGTAAAACGCCACTCGCCGTTTCTACCTCAATCTGTTGTTTCTTCACTAAACCATGATCATAAGCGTACTTGGCGACGCAGCGGATACCGTTGCCACACATCTCCGCCTCGCTGCCGTCGGCGTTAAACATCCGCATCTTCACGTCGGCCAGTTCGGAGGGCAAAATCAGAATCAGCCCGTCCGACCCAATCCCGAAATTACGATTGCTTACCCGTTGCGCCAGAATCACAGGATCGGCAACCTGCTCCTCGAAGCCATTGATATAGACGTAATCGTTGCCTGCCCCATGCATTTTCGTGAATTTCATACGCATTCCTTCGGTTGTTGTTGACCCCCAGTCTCTGATACTATAAACAGCGTCTGGAATGCTCACAACTGATATTTACGGAGATTGATATGGCTTTTAACCTGAAGACCAAGCTTTGGCAGACCGGCGCCCTCGACTGGTGGGCGATGATCGACAACGAAGATGTTTTCCTCGGCAACCGAGAATTCCCCCAACCTCCGGAAGAGGGAGATGAATGGCTGGTGCGGGCAACCGGCAATCGCTTCAAAGTGATCGAAGGGGAAATCAAACTGATCGCCCAGGAGGAGGCCCCGGAGCCGTGGCTGAATTACTGATCGTTCAACTGGCTGCCAGCGAAATGGACAACTTTTCCTATCTGGTCTATTGCCCGGAGACCATGCAAGGGGCAGCTGTCGATCCCTCGATGCGCCCAGAGGTATTGATTGCCGAAGCCAAACAGCGCGGCGTCACCATCAAGCTGCTGCTAAACACCCACGGACATCAGGATCATGTTGCCGGCAACCAGCGCATTCAAGCACTGACCAATGTTCAACTGGCGGCCAACCCAACCGATGTGCCAAACCCCGATCTGCCTTTGTCCGAAGGGAGCGTTATCCCCCTCGGCAACGCTGCGATAGAGGTTCTGCATACTCCCGGGCACACTCCGGGCTCGCTGGTTTTCAAAACCGGCAAGCGGATCATTACCGGCGACACCCTGTTCGTCAGCCGCTGTGGCAGAGCCGATCTACCCGGCAGCAATGTCGAGGATCTGTACTATAGCTTGCAGCGACTGAAAAACCTTCCGACTGACACCGAGGTTTTTCCCGGCCACGATTACGGTCCGACCCCGACCTCAACCATCGCCTGGGAGTTGGAAAACAACGATTTTCTTAAATGTCCCGACCTGCAGAGTTTCATCAAATTGCGGCTCGGATAAAAAAACGGCCCCGGACTTATAATTCGGGGCCGTTGCATTGCAAGCTGCTTGTTTACACATCTTCCGTCAACCCCCGTAAAGAGATCAACCGGGTTCCAGCCAAGCGGTCATTCCAGCCTCGTCGATCGGGACTAAAAAGAATAGCCAGATAACCAAAGCCGATCGGCAGAAACTGCAGCAACCCGCCAACGCTACGTAAAAATGCCTGCGAGAAGAGCAGCGGCTCACCAGCAACGGTCTCGACCCGTAACCCGGCCAGCATTTTACCAGGTGTCTGCCCGGCCAGAAAATGAAACAGGGTAAAATAGCCGAACGCCAAGGAAAACAGGACTAAAAAATAGGGGATGGAAAGATCGAGCAGGATTTCAAAGGATGGGAGCAGTCCGTTTCTGGAAGTCGAAATCGCAGCTTCAGCCGCCAGCACAAAACAGATCCCTACAACGGTAAGCAAAAAAAGGTCACAGCAAAACGCTGCAACCCTATTTCCGATCGATGGCAGCAATTTAATTTCCGCAGTTCCGCTTGCCACCAAGACCGTTGCGTTCTCTGCCTCTTCAAGAGGGTTCGAGCTAAATTGATCGGTAAGGGGCTCTTCAACCACCCTCCCCGGAATGCCGGATGCGACCGAATCCAGGCCCGCTGCACCCGACTCAGCCGCTGAGGGGAGAGGATCGATGCTTAAGTCTGCTGCGACAGCCCCTAAATCAGCCTGCTCTTCAACCAACAGATTAGCCTGAAAATCTCGATCCTCCGCGACCACCACCCTTTCATCTTCAGGTTCGGCAATAGTCAGGTCGACCCGTTCTTCCGGAGCCCCCTCCTGCGGAGAGGACCCCGGTAAGTCAAAAGGGTCTTTAGGGTCCTCCGCGACCCCTGGTTCCTCATTGTCTTCAAACTCGATCGTATCGCTATCGAACGAGAGGTTGCCCTCATTGTCCCTTGATGAATTAACAGTTTCTCTCACCTCAGAAGCCTCTTTCCTCGGATCAAAACCGAAATCATCTTCTAATTCGGAAGCATCATCCGTAGATTCTTCAGTGCTGCCTATATCGAATGAAAACTCGTCATCACCCTCATCTTCAGCTTCTGGTGAAGGCAAAGACTCTTCGACGTCTTCATCAACCGGTGCTTCTTCAAACAGCTCATCGAAGGACAGATCCTCATCCTCTTCGCTATCGCTCATAAAGTCGAAGCCGAACTCATCTCTTTCACTTGTTTCCGTTGCTGCAGGTTTGTCGGTTACGCTCAGATCTTCAGCCGTTGCCCTAGTTATTCCTTCAGCCACTGCTGCCGCCACAGCCGGAGTTGCCGCGGCAACTACTTCTTCAACAATACTTTCTTCCTCGGCTGCTATCTGGCCTGCAGGCTTCATCTGCCCGGGGAAGAGAACACTTACAATCCCGAATTTCTGCTTGTGCTCAGTTAAATCCTTGCCACACTTTTTGCAGCTATCGAGATGGTCAAAACTGTTGTAGCCGCACTTAGGGCATCTCATGACTCATCCTTTCCTTGGAACGCAGTGCTAGTGCTGCACCGACCGTGAGTTAAATCTCCATAAAGATATTGTAAAATTGCCACAATCGCAAGTCCGGCAGTCTCGGTCCGTAAAATTCTCGGTCCAAGACTGACCGGCTGATATCCTGCTTTTTCAGCCTGTTGCGCTTCTTCAGCAGTTACACCACCTTCCGGGCCGACGATCACTGAAACCTTTTGTGGAGTCAGCTTTGGCAACACCCGGTCAAGCGGCATCCTGCTCTCTTCCCAAAGCAGCAGCTTCAAGTCAGCCTCAACCGCAGCGAGGGCAGCATCCAGACTTTGTTCGATCTTTATTTGCGGAAGGTAGGCCTGTCCCGATTGGCGACCCGCCTCCTGAACAATCTTTTCCCAACGCTGCAGCCTTTTCTGCTCGCGATCCGGCTTCAGTCGGCCAACACTGCGCGTCATCTGGGTTGGCAAGAACTGATTAACACCAAGCTCTGTCCCCTTTTGCAGTACCAGCTCCAGTTTTTCTCCCTTCGGTAGTCCCTGAATCAGAGTTAAGTGACAGACAGGTTCTGGCATGTACTCCACATCGAGAATTTCGACGCGAAAATCATCTTGAACCTCTGCCCTGGCAATAACCCCTTTTCCATCAAACAGGGTACACTCGGCCCCTGCGGTCAACCGGAGAACTGAATGCAGATGACGCCCCACATCGGCAGGAAGTTCAACAAGTTGGCCGGGCACAAACTGTTCATGCGGGACAAAAAAACGGTGCATCTAGTTAATTTCTACGCCGATAAAGCAAACAGATCCACTCATCCTGAACCCTGGTTGGAAGGGCGTCCAATGGCAGGTCAGCAAACCCGTCACGGACCAACTGCTCCTTCTCTTGCAGGATTCCGGACAACACCAGCCACCCCCCGGGGCGCAGATGTCCTAATAGTTCGGCCTTTAAACGAATGTTCTCTTCTGCAAGAATGTTGGCGACAACCAGATCGAATGTTCCCTGCAACTCCTCCAACGGGAGTGGGCTGATCTCAATCCGGTCACTGAAATTGTTTTTCACGACATTCTCTTGCGCAACCTGGCAGGCCAACGGATCGATATCGTTTGCGAGAATTTCCCTGCACCCCAAAGCTGCGGCTCCGAGCGCCAAAATTCCAGAGCCCGTCCCGACATCCAGCATCTTCACTGGGGGATTTTGGGCGTCCAACAATTCAGCGATCATCTGCAAACAGAGCAGCGTGGTCCCATGTGTGCCTGTACCAAACGCCATGCCGGGGTCGATTTCGATCGCCACTTCGTCGGCAACTGGTTGATAGTCTTCCCAACTGGGGTGGATAACCAAACGGGTACCGATCCGCAGAGTCGAAAAATTCTGCTTCCAGTTTTCCGCCCAGTCTTCCATTTTGACGACACGCGGCGAGGTCACGGTAAATTGATCGGCCCCCAGCGCCGGCAGAGATTGCAAGATGTCTATTATCTGCTGTTGCAGCCCAGACTTGTTTTCGACAGCTTCAAAATAGGCCTTCAGGCTATACCGCTGCTCGGGCAACAGTTCTTCATCCGGTACGACGAATGTGTCCAGCTGCCGATCTTCTATCACCGTTCCGCCGGCCCCCAAATCAGCAAGAACAGCCCCGGCCAACTCGACATACTGCCCCGGCAACGACACTTCAATGACAATCCACTCATTTTCCATATCAACTAATTAACAGAGAGGATGAATGAAAATCAACAAAGAATCTTAAGAAAAACGTTGACACAACATTAAAAGTCTGGCTGAATTCTAAGACTAGTCCAATGAGAGAAGTAAGACGCTCGGAAATCAAAGCCCCGTTTTTCTCAACAGAAAAAAGGAATAATTAAAAAATATTATTATCTTTCTTGCACTGACACCAACTCTTTGTTAAAGTTGGTAGGAATTTTCATGAGCAGCTACTATGAAAATAGCTGTAGATTAGCAAAGCCCAGGTATTTGTGTATATTTCCAAACTAAAAATTTCTCACTCGATGACCGATTAAATTTCGGCACGAAAGTTTATAAAAGAGGCGGGGCCTCACCCGACATCTTGCCACGAAGGAGTCACTAAATGCGCATCCTGGTAGTTGAAGACGAAAAGAAGGTTGCCAGCTTTATCAAGCGGGGTCTGGAGGAAGAGGAATTTGCCGTTGATGTTGCCTATGATGGCGAAGAGGGCGTTTACATGGCGGAGAGCAACAGCTACGACCTGATCCTGATGGATGTCATGCTGCCCAAAAAAGACGGGCTGAGCGCAATCAAGGAGATTCGTGAAAAGAACATCCCTGTGCCAATTCTCTGCCTGACCGCAAAAGATACTGTCGACGACATCGTCTCCGGACTCGATATCGGTAGCGATGACTACCTGACCAAGCCGTTCGCTTTTGCCGAACTGGTCGCCCGTGTCAGAGCGCTGATCCGTCGCGGTTCCCAAGACCGTGGCGCGGAACTCTATTTTGCCGACCTACGCCTCGATCCGGTGGGTCACAAGGTCTGGCGCAACAGCAAGGAAATCGATCTGACTGCCAAAGAGTATGCTCTGCTTGAGTACTTCATGCGCAATCCGAACCAGGTTCTGACCCGGACAATGATCGCAGAACACGTATGGGACTACACCTTCGATTCCTTTACCAACATCATTGATGTGTACGTCAATTACCTGCGGAAGAAAATCGACCGGGACTTCGACAAGAAACTCATCCACACTGTTCGTGGGGTCGGTTATGTCCTCAAGGAGTCCGATTAATTGCCAACCGGCGCTAAATTGAGAAACCGCCTCACCCTTTGGAGCTTTATCCTGTTGCTGCTCTTTCTGGGTGCGGGCGGTTTTTTTTGTTATTACGAACTACAGCTGGAAACCCTCAAGAACCTGGACGGCCAGCTGTTGTCGATTGCCCGCAACTTCGCTTATGACTATCGCGAAGTTGACCCAGCCACTGCTACCTCAAAAGACTTCTGCCAGAATTTCAACCGGCAGGTCATCTTTCAGACCAGCGAACAGGCAGTTACACTCTTTTCCTTGCAAGGGGTCCCCCTTTGTCGCAGCCGTCAACCTCTCAGCCAACAGCTGTCGCTGGGGCCTGAAGCTGAAGCGCACTCAGCTTCGGGAAAAGCTTATTTCGAATCAATCAATATCGGTCAAAATGAGCAGATTCGACGGCTAACGTTTCCGATCATAGGCAATAACCAGGTTAGCTTTCACCTCCAACTAGGACACTCCCTAGCAGCCCTTAATGCCGGGCTTACCCACTACAAACTCATCTTGATAGCTGCCGGGTTGGCCGCCGCAGGAAGTCTTGCTCTTTGCCAATGGCTGTTCCTTGGCCTGTTCACGGGACCGATCAAACAAATAGCCCAGAAAATGGACATGACCAGCGAGGAGAACCTGAACCAACTATTCGCCCCCCCAACCCTGACGGGTAAGGAAATCGAGAAACTGGCAAACAGCTATAACAGGATGGCCGAAAGGATCGGGGGGTATTTGCAGCGCTCTCGCCAATTTGCCACCGATGTTACCCATGAACTGCGTACGCCACTGACCATCTTGCGAGGCGAGACAGAGATCGGTTTACGCGGTGAGAAAAGTGCTGAAGACTTGCGGCAAGTTCTCAATTCAAACTTGGAAGAAATCAGCCGGATGGGGCACTTGGTTGATGATCTGCTGATGCTGTCAAAAAGCGAGTTGGGAGAAATCCCACTGAAAATGGAGGCGCTCAATCTCAATGAACTGCTCGAAGAGCTTTTCTTCCAAGGGAAGATCATTGCTGCGCCAAAGCAGATTACCGTTAACCTGCAAGCCCCGAAGCAGAAGGTGAGCCTGTTTGCAGACGCCAACCGGATTCGCCAGGTATTCCTTAACCTGCTGACTAACAGCATTAAATATACCCCAGAGGGAGGAACGGTCACTATCGACTGGTCCCTGCAGGGTGAAATGGCGCGGATCATTTTCATAGACACCGGAATTGGCATCGACTACGAACATCAACAACACATTTTTGACCGGTTCTACCGCATCAACAAAACCGGAAACCGTAATGATGGAGGCTCCGGCTTAGGTCTGGCAATAGCCAAATGGCTCGTAGAAGCTCACGGGGGGAATGTCATGGTCTGCTCCACTCCGGGCCAAGGGAGCAGCTTTGCCATCACACTACCACTAACACCGAAGCCTGATGGCTCTGCAATCCCACCCTCTCCTGTTTAATTAATAATAAATTTTTATCTTCCCTTTTCATCTTGCCTGTTATATAAGGAGCAATGTAAACCTCTTTGGAGGTTTCGCGCCCCGAAGATCTCCCCCCCCTCCAGATCTTTGGGGCGTTTTTTATTTCTCCAAGCAAAGCTACTTCCCAACCGAATCCCCACCTGCACATTTTACTGTATAAAATGTTATGCTAAGCCATTAATGTTCAGGAGAAATTATGCATCCCCCATTCCGCCCCCGTCCGGTTTTTTTAGCCGATTCTTTCATGCTCCCAGTGGGCAAATACAATGGCAAGCATCTTGAAAAATTAAGTTTTCTAGAACTGGTTGATGCCTTGCACCCATTGTTCAAAAACTCCTCATTTAGGAAGGAGAAAATCGGCTGCGTGGTGGTTGGCAGTCAAAATCCGTTTGCCTTCTCCGAGATTGATAACGTAGCGGCAAAAGTCTGCGGTCGCCTCGGAATCAGCGGCGCCAAATCGGTGCTGGTCGACACCGCGTCATCCTCCGGTGCCAGCGCCTTCGAAGCAGCCTACCTGGAAATCGCTTCCGGGCAGCACGACCATGTTCTGGCAGTCGGCATCCAAAAGATGAGCGATGTTTCCACCAGCCAGGCGACCCGAATTGTTGCCGGGGTCATCGATCGGGAGGAAGCCGAATACGGCTTGACGATGCCAGCCTGCGGGGCGCTGGTCGCCCAGTCCCTGATGACCGAATTCGGCTTAAAAGAGCAGGAATGGACTGAATATTCCGCCCGCTGGACTGAGCGGGCACAGTCCTATGCAGCAAAAAATCCGAATGCTCACTTTAATTATGAACTCCCGGTCGAGCAATACTTTGCCGACATCGAAACAGGAAAGAACTACCTGTATTACAACCCGCTCCGTTATTACGATTTCTGCCCGATGTCGGACGGTATCGCCGCCTGTTTATTAACCGCGGATGAAAACAGGGTGCGTGTGGCTGGAGTCGGCTCAGGCACAGATATTCCAACCATTGCAGATCGAATGACCTTCACCAGCTTTCCCGCCACGTTGATCGCTCTGCAACAGGCCCTCGGCCTGGCTGGATTGAACAATCTGCAGCAACTCGAAGGGAAAATCCATATCAACATGCATGATCCGTTCAACGGCTTCGGGCCGATCAACCTCGTGGATCTTGGCGTCGTACCGCGGGAGCAGCTGTTTGATAGCCTGCTCAACCCGGCCCTGACCGGCCCGAACGGCAGTTTCCCGACCAACCTGACCGGAGGGCTGAAAGGACGTGGCCACCCGCTCGGCGCTACCGGCATGGTGCAAATTGTCGAGAACTACCAGCTGCTCTGTGAAGGGAAATATGCTGCCGGACTGTCACACTCGATCGGCGGGCCGATCAACAACAACGTCGTCATCCTGCTGGAGGACAACAATCATTACCAAAACAGAAGTCCGTCCCCCTACAAACCTTCTGTGGAAGTCCCTCTAGGGCATTTGAAACCACCCCAAATCAACCTCGAAGCAATCTTGGGGAAAGACCAGAAATGCAGCGGAAAGTTGCTAGCCAAGACTTCCCGTTTCGATTTCCGCACCGGCAATGCCCAGCGCACCCTGCTGCTATTTTCCACCAGCTATGCCGGAGAAAAATATCGTTTCCTAATCGGCGTCGATCCGCAGGCGGCCTCATCTTTAGAAGGGCTTTCTTCGGGAGAGAAAATCCGCCTGCAGCAGCTTGAAGGTGAGTTGCGGGTCAACGACGTGCCGATCAGACGCTTCTACCGAAAGACTATCGAGGGTATGGTCGAACTGGCCGACAGCGCATTCCGGCATTTACGACGTAAGAAGTGATAATTATTGGTCAGAACAGCAGTCCGGAGTGCGCATCTGCACAGTGCGCTGGAAAAATTATCGTGCTAAATTACGCGAATGCGTATAACCGTTAAACAACAGGTGTTGCTGGCACCCACAACCGTCCTGCTCCTACTGGTCCTGCTGCTCGGGTTCATGCACTATACCTATTGGGATCTTTCGAGTAAAAGGGCGACGTCGAAAGCGATCGGCGACACCTTCGTCGCTCTCGCTGAAGCAGACATGGCCGCCCGCAGGCTGCAGGTGATCATCCGCGCCCTGCAGTACACCGGGATGGCAAATGCGGAAGACATGGCCCTGGTCAGCGACCTGTACGATCGACTGGAAGCGGCGGTAGAACGGATTGAACCATTCGGCCCACTGAAAGGGACCGATGACATTGAACAACTGAAGCAACTGGTCGATAAGTTCAATCCAGCGATCAGCTTGGAACCGGAACAGATCGCGCAATTATATGCCAACTTCCGCGCCCAGCTATCCAGTCTTTCCAATACGACTCAGGTCTACCGCAACAAGCTCAGACACCTGCAGAACAAGGATATCAACCAGCTCATCGAACACACCGTTCTGGTTTCTATTTCGGTTTTGGTTCTGGCTATCCTGCTTTGTCTGTTGGTTGCCGTTTATTTCAGCCGCCGAATTCTTAACCGTATCCAACAGCTTTCTGACAATGCAGGACGGATCGCCGCTGGCGACCTGGAATTGCCTCCGGCACCAAAACATATCAATGATGAACTCGACGCCCTGGCGGTATCGATCAACCGGATGACAAATCGGCTGATTAAAGTGGTCGGCACAGAAAAGCTGCTGGAAGGAGCAGAGGAGGAACGCCGCCGAATCGCCATGGATCTACACGACCAAACCTTGGCTGACCTATCTTCGGTGTTGCGGGGACTGCAGACGCTTGCCGCTAAAGCTCCCGACCAGGGTACTGAGCACAGCATCATTACCTTAGAGCAGGATCTAGATCGCGCTATCAGCAACCTGCGTGACATCATGAATAACCTGCACCCTCAAACCCTCGACATTCTCGGTTTGGCCGCGGCGTTGGAATCTCACCTTGACCAGGACTGTTGCAACGACGACCTGCCCGAGTATCATCTATATACTGATCCGCGCGTCGAGGAACTGAACCTTAGCCGGCTACAACAATTGACTCTGTACCGGATCATCATCGAAGCGATCCACAACGTCATCAAACATGCCGCGGCGACTCGCTACGAGGTCAACCTCGAGGTTAGGGAAAAGTTGCTGGTCATCTCGGTAGAAGACAATGGTAAAGGTTTTGACCCAAATACCAGCAGCGGTGGTCGTGGCCTTAACAATATTCGTGAGCGCGCCAGAGCGATAGGTGCCGAAATCGTCTGGCGAGATTCACGCTTTTCCAGCGGCACCCGCTTTGAGCTGGCGCTAGCTACCAACTGATTCCGGAGCACAACATGGACCCAATAGAGATCTTAATCGCTGAAGACAACCCTAAAGATTTTGAATTTCTCGAGCAATTGCTCAGTAGTTGGGAGGAAGAGGTTAAGGTGACCCGAGCGCCAAACGGAAAAGTCGCTCTGGAAATGGGATTGGAAAGGGACAACCCGCTGATTATCAGCGATATTCAGATGCCGGAAATGAACGGTATCGATTTCGCCCGCAGCCTGTGGGAAAAACAACCGGAAGCACGCATAGTCTTCTGGAGTCAGTTCAAAGATGAAATGTACGTACGCGCGCTGGCCAAGGTCGTACCGCCGGAAACCGTCTACGGCTACATCCTCAAGTCGAGCCCGCGCGACCGGATCGCTTCTGCCATCCGCACCGTGCTGCTGGAAGAACAGTGCTGGATCGCCCCAGAAGTCCGCAAGGTGCAGGGCCGCGCCGGGCACAGTTTGACGGCGCTTTCCGATATCGAATACGAGGCGCTGCTCGACATCTCCCTTGGCCTGACCGACAACCTGATTGCCCAACGTCGCTACCTATCCCGCCGCGGAGTGCAGAGTCGACTCAATTCCCTGTACAACAAGCTGGGTCTCGACCAGGAACAGTTCCACTGTAAGAAGGTCGGCGATTCATTCAATCTGCGTAACCGTGCCGTTGCCGTCTCTTTGGCCCGCGGACTGGTCAACGCCTTTGAAATGGAGCGGGAAGAGAAAGATTTTCAGGCCTGGTTCAAACGTTTTCAGCAGAGCAACCAGCCGAAGTAACCATCTTCCGCCAAACTGGTATGACCGGAACCATCCCATTTCGCCGACAAAGGAACTGCCCAGCCTATTAAGATTGGACAGCTCTTTTCTTGTTATTCCCCACCAGCTATGGTAAAAGGTCTTACCAAGTAAACCGGAGGATAACATGGCCACTGTTTTTAAACCGATCCGCCCCAAAAAGCTGTCTGAAGAGATTGTTGACCAGATTAAAGAACTGATCTCCCGCGGCGAACTGAATCCAGGGCAAAGAATTCCCTCCGAAAGGGAGCTGGCCTCTTTTCTGGGCGTCAGCCGCCCTTCAGTCCGCGAAGCGATCATGGTCCTGGAGGCGATGGGTTTTCTCGAGTCACGCCAGGGGGGCGGCACCTATGTACGCTCGCTGGCTGACGTCACGATGGCCGATCCGTTGGCTAACATGGTTGAACGCCGGGACCCGCGCATGCTTCATGCGTTAACCGAAGTGCGTATCGGCCTGGAAACCTGGTCAGCCTACCTGGCGGCAAAACGGGCTGAAGATTCGGAAATTGAACGACTGCGCGAACTGTACGCCACCATGGTCGAACAGGCAGAGACCGGCGGGTGGGACGCGGAGATCGATTCGGAATTTCACCTGACCATCACCGCGGCAACACACAATACGCTGCAGGTTCACGTCCTCAACACCATCCAGTCGCTGTTTCAAACTACCATCATGGTGGCCCTGAGTGAATTTTACAGCAAGGAAGGCTATATCGAACTGCTGCTGAGTCACCACCGCGAAATCATGGAAGCGATCGCCGATCACGACCCGGAACGCGCTCGCGACAAGATGATGGAGCACCTGACACTGGTTGAGGAAAAGCTTGCGCTGTTCCTGCAGAAGGAAAGACCTGATACAGCGTAAACCCCCAAACGATTTGCTCAAAAGGCTGCTTTCCACAAGCAGCCTTTTGCTTTCACGCGCAAGGACTAGATAAATGCAGCTGGAAAAAATTTACCGGGACACGATTGCCAAATGGGGCGAGGATGCCCAATACGACCAAGCAGTTGAGGAATGCGCCGAGCTAATCGCGGCTTTAAAGCATTATCGCCGTGGGAAAATCGACAAGCAGGCGGTGATTGCCGAACTTGCCGACGTCACCCTGATGTTGGGACAACTGAGCTGGATGTTCGGGCAAAAAGAGGTCGACGACGCAGTGCAGAACAAACTGGCGAAACTGGACCGACTGATGAACGAGTCCTAACCGAATAAAAGTCGAAAAATGGATGAAAAAAAACGCGCCATAGCCGAATTGATCGCTTTTTACCAGCCGCGGATCGGCCATGAAATTCACGTTGGCCCCTGGCTGGAAATAGATCAGCAAAGGATCGATAAATTTGCCGAAACGACCGGTGACCTGCAATGGATTCATATCGATCCGGAACGCGCGATAAAAGAATCGCCATACGGCTCAACAATCGCGCACGGCTATTTAACTCTGTCGCTCCTCCCTTATTTGACTGAGAGTAACCATCCCGATTTTTTTCCGCAGAATTATCCCGGCATGAAATACCGGGTGAACTACGGGCTGAACAAAGTCCGCTTTCCGGCACCAGTCAAGGTCGGGGCGAAGATCAGAGCACATACCCAGATACAGGCTACGGAAGAGGTGAAAAACGGTGTGCAGATCTGCTACTTGCTCACCGTCGAAATCGAAGGGCAGGAAAAGCCGGCCTGCGTCGCAGAATTTCTGGCGCGCGTCTTCCCATAAAGAAAGCGGCCCTAAAATCTGCAGGACAATGGGTCAAAATCACTTTTGTGCTAGTTGATAAATCCCTGCATAAAGCCTATCAAGATTGATTCTGCTTGCCCCAGGAAATTTCTTTTCGCGCCAAACGTATCAAAATCCAGACATTTAAATATGCAAAAATTTTTAAAAGTTTTTTCCATTCCCGTTAACCACCAAAAGCTGTTAGTTAATAATCACTCTCAGAAGTAATGAAGGCCGGTGGCAGATCGCATTCCGCAGGGATTTGAAACGGGATCGGATACCTGATTCCCGCCTTGTGGGTCGCTTGCAAACCTTCTGCAGTTCGCTCAAGCCAACTTGCCGGGATTCCGATGCAGAGTTCATGATCCTGGGCCATTGCGAACCGGCGGTCTCCGAGGCAAGGAATCTCGATGGTCGGTTCGTCGGTCATCGCCACCTGCGCCACCGCCCGGGAACAGACCCCGGCATCGCCGGAAGATTTCATGCAGAACTCACCCCCATCATGATACAAAAAGGCCTGCACAAAGCGCATCGCCTGTGCAGTATTGACGTAAATCACCACCAGGTCCGGTTCGATACCCTGCAACCGTTTGCTGAGCGGATAGGTCACAACTGCAGCGACATTGGAATCGACCTTCGGCATTTCCTGCTGCATGGCCGCAGCTGCTGTCTGATTCTGCTGATAAATCCCTTTATTGACCTCGCCATCGACCACCCGCTGGGGAGCTTCGATCAAACCGGTACAGCCGGCCCCCAACACGCAATGCGCGGTTTCTGCCGTACAGCAGGTCGACCAAGCGTACATCCGGCTGTAGGCAATCTGCTGGCAGATGGTCAGTCGCTTACCATGCAAACGGATCTTTTTTCCCTCCAGCTTCGCTGCTTCAGTTATCAGGTTAACAGCCACCGGCTGAGTCGCCGGGTTGACAGTCGCATTTACCACTTCAAGAAAATTGTCCATCATCTCCTCCTAAACAAAAAAAATGAAACGTCTATTCCTCAGCTCAAGGTGACGTCGCCAATTCTGCAAACTTGCTCAAAGCTCCGGTAACCTTCTGTAGCGCCATCGCCCCACAGGAGCCGAGCTGATGACGGTGATCAAGCTATTGCGGATCGTTTTAGCTCAACCAGACCTGACCGGACACATCCTGCCAGATCAGGGCTTTCTGCGGCAAATCGATCGCCGTTGACTGAGAGCACTGCAGTGAACTACCCCGCCGCAAGCGACGGAGCTTCCTGTTTCAACGAACCATGACTCGTAGACCGGCTCTTGCGAGCCGTTCCGCCGTCAGAGGATTCTCCACGGGCGTGACTTCGGGCAGTTCCTGCCCTAGAAAGAATATTGAG
>NZ_QKAP01000007.1 GCF_003247215.1 Malonomonas rubra
TTGCTAAATTCAGACATAATAGTTTCCTCCTGAAAATGAATTTTTGCAGTTATCGGTGTTTTGTCGTTTACAGGCAAGAAGTTTTTGCACCCTGTCTTCACCCAGATAATTCCACAATCAGGTGAATACGGTTTGTTCTTAAATTGTTGCGCGGACGCCGGGGGGGGAATCCCGACGACTTTGCAGCTGCACAGTCTGCTGGATGCTCTCGGCTAAGATGTGATCATCACGGAAAATGGGGAAGATGCGTTGGCGGTGCTTGAGGCCAAACCGGCCCGGCTGCTGATCTTTGACGTCCATCTCCCGGCCCGCGACGCCATTGCCCCCAGGAACAGATCAAGCGCCATCCACAATGGGCCAATATCCCCTTGATCCTAAGAGCGGCCCAGCACAGCAAAACCGCCCGCGAAGAATATTTCCCCTTCGGTTACGAAGCCCTGCTCGACTCCCTTTCGACCTGCTGCAGTTGAGTTTCTCGCGACCGGGGACACCAAACAGCGCAACATCACCGAATCCGCTTTAAAATCCAGATGGTTGTCAACCATCTGGGGAAAGTCGCCACCTATCAGCCGCTCAACATATCTGCTGGGGGGCGCCTACTTGCTCACCGAAACACCGTTACCGATCGGTTCGGCGGTCCATATAGCCTAACCCCGCCGAAGTAGCTGCCGCCCCAGCTGGCCAGGCTGATGGCACATCAAAAGGGTTCACGAATCGAAGTGATGAAAGCTGAACCGGGGATGGCAATTAAGTTCAGAAGTCGGACAAACTGGCGCTCGTCAAACTCGCGCGCTTTATTACCCACCAACTGATCACCGAAATGCCGCACGAAGGAAACGCAATCATCAGTCAAGCTCTTTAAGCAACTCTCCAATAAAGAGCTGTTGAATTGAGCTTTTCGATCCCTATTTTGTCCCCTAAAAAAGAGCAGCAAAATTAACCGCAGACCAGCTTGTCGTTTACTAGCGAATTGGATAATAATACTCGTAATAGAAAGGTGACCCAGTGAGCAGCCTGAAAAGACTAAAAAACAGAGCGCTTGCCCGGCTGGCCACACAGGTTCCAGCGATTGCACAGCGTTTTGTTGCCGGCTATCAGGCCCAGGAGAGTTCTGGCGGGATTCCCTGGACCGTTCCGGCCAAGCCATTGGATCAGGCCAAGCTGGCGCTGGTGACGACCTCCGGTATTCATCACCGCCAGCAGGAGCCCTTCGATATGAACGATGCGAACGGCGACCCAAGCTACCGTCAACTGAACGGGGAGAAGATATTTGATGATTTCCAGATTACCCATGACTATTACGATCACACGGACGCAGGAAAAGACCCGAACATCATCCTCCCACTCGACCGGGTCCGCGAACTGGTCAGAGAAAGGATCGTCGGCTCTCTTGCACAAAACCATTATTCCTTCATGGGGCACATCGATGGGCCGCATATCACAACCCTGGTTGAAAAAACCGCCCAGGAGGTCGCCCAAAAACTGATAGTGGATCAGGTCGACCTAGTCCTACTGACTCCGGCCTGAGGCATCTGTAATCAATCGGTCGGATTGATCCAAAGAGAAATTGAACGGGCAGGAATAGCAACCATTGGCATCTCGATCGTTCGTGTATACTCCGAAAAGGTCCAACCGCCAAGGACCGTTCATCTGCGCTGGCCCTTTGGGCACCCGCTGGGTGAGCCCGGCAATGTGGCACAACAGCGCACTGTGCTGCTCGATGCGCTGCAGGCGCTCTATCAGATTAAACAGCCGGGCAGCATCATCGATCTGCCCTACCGTTGGCGCCGGGAAAAATACTCTATCACCTCACCTCCCAGCACTGCCTAGACAAAACAGCCTCGGCAGAGGCACCTTCTGCTTTCGAGGTCTTTTTTTCACCAACGAAAAATCCTTGAAATTCTTCTTCTGACAATGCCATGTTAGCCACGCAAAGCTAATACGAACCTTAATTTTAATCTGTTTATATTTTCGGGGAGAAAACATGAGCGAACTTATCACCAAAGGAAAAAAGCAGCTGGAAGAGGTTGCCCTGAGCTACGCCACAGATCATGGTCTGCGGCCCGATAAGATTGAATGGATAGACCAAGGCTTTGAATGGATGTTGCGAATCAGTACCGCCGAGCATACGATTCGGGTCGGCTTTTCTGCCGATGAAATCGAATTTTTCCCCAATGGGACGGCGGAAGAAAACAAAGGCACAAAAATCAAGATCCGCAATGCCTTCGCCAGCCTGTCAATGTAACTGTCTCATGGCCGGTTAACGGTGTGAACCGGCCATTTTTCACGAACCTGCCACTTTTCAAAAAAACTCCCTGAAAATTTTCTACAATTTTTCCAGCTGTTATAATTGAAACAGACAGGCAGCACAAACTTCCGGTTCCCTTTCTGCCTGCGGAAAGGAGATTGACATGAAGGCGAGTCAGATTGTGACCGATCTACAACGGGGAAAAGAACAAGGCAAAGAATTTATCAAGTGGTGGCGAAAAGAAAACGATTTCACTGACTACGAATTGCTCGACAATTTCATAAACACTGCTGCGAGCAAGCATGAAATCGACAGCTACCAGCTGCTCGACAACGACGAGATGTGGGACATCCTCAAACGCTGGAAACCGACCGGATTACGCCGCAGCAAATCGACAAAAAGTGACAATATAGAGTGGCAGCGGAAAAACGAAAACGGTGAAAAACAAACCTACGTTTGCCCTTACAACTCCCACAATATCATGTCGATTTTCGACGCGGAAACCCGCAACAACACAGTCGGCTGAAACCATCCATACGCCAACAGGGAGCTGGCAGATTTACCGTCCGCTCCCTGTTTCTTCTCCTTGAATAGCAAACGATTTAGCTATTTTCGGGCAAAGCCGCGTCTTCCAGATGCCGATAGCTGGCACGGCGAATTTGGCCAACAACTCACGCGACTGGGGTACGAAATCAAAAGCAAATTTCTCTTTGCACTCCCTCTACAAACTGTTAGTCTAAAAAAACAATTAAAAATAAATAATCTTAATTTTGGGCAGGTTATCGTATGGAACTGCACAATTCCGATGACTGGAGACAATCGACTACCGAAGATATTGATCGCGCGGTCAACGGTTCAATCTCTTCAGGTCTTTTGATCAAAACTGCTGCTAATAAAAAGAGCCTCGATCGATGGCTCTACGCGCTCGACAGACCTTGCCAGAGCAACGAAGCTAACCCGTTGATCAAAGACAACCTGCATCGCAGGTTGGACGGCCAGCCGCCACTGAAATCACTTGAAGGGCTGGAAGTTCAGATAATCAATATTTTCATCCCGGACAGCGATTTAGGCTATTTAGCTAATGAACTCTATATCATCGAAGCGGGGAAAGTTATCCGCCTGGCCGAGCGGAATATCGACAACGACCTCTTTTCGAATCGGCTCAAGGAATATTACCTCAACCTATACAAGGACACAGCCGACGAGTTTTGATCCTCGGCAAGCAATCAAGAGATGCAGAACCAAGATCATTCCCATCCGTGCCCGCTGTGTATCCATACACAAACCGTCGCCTATTTTGCCGATCAAAATCGTGATTATCTACGCTGTCCGTCCTGCGGCCTGGTCTTCGTACCCCAGCAACAATGGTTATCCACTGAAGCGGAAAAAGCGGAATACGACCTGCATGAGAACAACCCCGACGATCCCGGCTACCGCAAATTTCTTTCGCGCTTGGCAGACCCGCTCATGAAACGTCTCGACGCCAGACAAAAGGGGCTCGATTTCGGTTGCGGCGCCAGCTCGGCACTGCCCCTCCTGCTGGCGGAACAGGAGCATCAAGTAGAACTTTTCGATCTTTATTACCACAACGACCCAGCGCTACTAGAGCAATGTTACGATTTCATCTGCGCGTCTGAAGTGATCGAACATCTGCGCGACCCGCACCGCGAATTTCTGCGCCTGTTTTCCATGCTGAAACCGGGCGGCTGGCTCGGCATCATGACCAAGCTGGTACTTGACCGACAGGCATTTGCGTATTGGCACTACATCCGCGACCTGACCCATATTTGTTTTTACAGTCGCGAAACCCTCTTCTGGCTGGCAACAGAGTACGGCGCCAAACTCGATTTCGCAGCCGATGATGTCATCCTGCTGCAAAAACGAGAGGGATAGTGACATGTTACTTCGTCCGTTCACCAGCATCAGCCCAGCAAACCGACACCTGATCTATCTGCTGGTCGGCTGCCATCTGCTCTGGAGCGGAGTTCTCTACATCTTTTGGCTGATCGGCCAATCGCTGGAAACAGCGCATCCGGGCTGGTCGGCGCTCTTTATCCTCGTGCAGCTGTTCGCCGCCACGCAATTGCTGCTTCCAGCGCTACTGTTGCACCCGGAAGAGCGCAGCCGCAGCTTCTATATCTTCTGGAGCCTGGTTCTCAGCGGAGCGATCTGGCTGCTCAATCAGATGCCCGCGTACTCACTGCTCACCGTCATCAAATCGGGCCTGTTACTGCTGATCGCGACGCTGGTCGGCGCTGCGCTCGCCCGTTACGTCAAGCGCCTCTGGGAGCTGATCCCTATCTGCATCGCCATGACCCTGGCCGACTTTGCCAGCTGGAGTCACGGTCCGACGGCCATCTTCTCCAAACAGATCACGCAATATTATCTGGCTCCCAAGGGGCCGCCGCCGCTGGTCGATATGATCTTGGTCAAGCTAGCCTTTCCCGGCAGGCTCGAACTAGCTCCGGTATTCGGCATCTCCGATTGGATCATGGTGGTCTTCTTCGCCATTGTCGCCCATCGCCACAAAATTAACGATAACCTGATCGGGCCGGATGGCGAAGTGGTTGCCCGCAGGCAGCAGGTCGGGCGCTACCTGCCAGTTTCGGTACTGGCCCTGCTGCTAGCGATCATCCTGGCGCAAACCACCGGCCTGTTTATCCCGGCACTGCCGCTGATTGCGCTGATCATGTTGCTCTGGTATGGGGTTCGGTTTCTGTGTCAAGCACCCGGCTGAACGGCAACGAACGATTTCTAGTTGCTAAAACAAGCCAAACCTCCTAGCTTACTTAGGTAGTAATCTATTTATGTTTCTGGGGGGAGGAGACAATATGCAATTAGCAGGAAAAAAAGTGAGCCAGATTTTTCTGCCAGCCTTTTTGTGCCTGACCCTGTGTTTGCTGTTGACGCCTACCGCGTCAGCGAAAATTTATCGCTGGGTCGATGAAAAAGGTCAACTGCACTTCTCCGACTCGGAGCAGAATGTCCCTGAGCACATCCGCGACAAAACCAAAGAATACAAACCCGATCCTACCGGCCTGACAATTACCGATGCCCCTGCAACTCCGGCATCTTCCATCCGAGAAGATATATCCGGGGACACCTCCCCGGCGGCGCTGGCCGGAACCATTTCGATCCCCTATACCGCCAAGGAAGGAACCGCCAACCGGGTGATTGTCGACATCAACTTCAATGATTCGATCACAGTACCGATCTTGGTCGATACCGGCTCTCCGGGGTTGGTCCTCAGTAACAGCCTGGCCAATCGGCTCGGCCTGTTCGACAGGTATGGCAGCCAGCTGATGGTATTGATTTCAGGGATCGGCGGGTCGCAGACGGCTGCCCGAACCATCGTCGATAAAATCTCGTTTGCCAGCATCAACGAGGAATTTATCCCGGCGCACATCGTCCCTGACATGTCGGATGCCTATGCAGGACTGATCGGGATGGACATCCTTTCCAACTACACCCTGACCATCGATTCCGCCAATCAGCGCCTGCTCGCCAATGCCATACCAACGGTGAAAAAACTGCCGGGTGGCCACAACCGCTCCTGGTGGCAGAGAAACTTTCGTGAATTCGGCTACTATACTGAGTTCTGGGAGGCGCAGGCCAAGTTGCTCGGAAAGAGCGGTTCGCCTTATTCCAGGCTGGTGCCGAGCGAGTTGAAGCGGCTGAAAAGTTTTATGGCCCACCAACGAAGCGAAGCGCAGGATCTTTACAACCGGCTGGAACGTTATGCGCGCTGGAAAAGCGTACCACGCCATTGGCGCCGTTAACCACATAGCCAGAAAAGGGGCACGATAACCGAACCAGAAATCTCAGAGTTGGAAACATGTCGACAGGGCTGCTCGACAACGGCTTCAACGTTGTTACCGCAACCGACAGCAGCGCAGCACGGAAGGTATTTTTCCGAGACGTCCTGCCAAACATGAAGGCCAACGGCATGTTCTGGGGCGATTCGGTGACCTTGAAGGTAACCGGCGTGCTGGATAAGCTGCTGCAAAATTCCAGCATCAACCTCATCCAAACCTTTGAGGAAGGTGTTGAAAAACGCAAACTGCTCGAACGGCATCGCCAGACAGTGCTGACCGACCTTTTTCTGATCGGCGGCAACACGGTGATAAAAGATGGTAAAATAATCAATCTGGCCATGATTGGCATCCGCACCGCGCCGATCAGTTTCGGTCCGAAGAAGTTAATACTCTTCATCGACCGCAACAAAATCTGTACGGATATGGTCAGCGCCATGGCATGGGTCAAGACGATTGCCGCGCCGAGCAACGCCAAGCGCCATCAGATGCAGACCCCCTGCACCCAAACTGGCCGCTGTCACCATGCAGCTCGCCGCAACGGATCTGCAACAGCTTGTCGATCATCAGCAAAAGTTTCCCAAAGATCGCATCACGGGAATTCTGATTGATGCAGACCTGGGACTCTGAAACGGCAACAATGCTTTTATCGAGTGACAAGAAACCGGATTTCATGGAGGATTGAATGGATTTTCAACCTTTATTAGACTGGGTCTACACCTATTACGTGCAATACCCGACCTTTTTCTATGTGGTTGTCGGTGTACTCCTGCTGCTGATCCTATGGAAGCCGGCCAAGGTTCTAAAGACGACCTTTCTGGTATTGGTGCTGATCTTCATTGTCTATATCTGCTTTTACCTGATTGGCTCGATGAACGTCGGTATGAATGTGAAGGAAAAAGCTATCCATCGGACCGAAAAAGCGATCGAAGAGTAATTCCCGTGGAACTGTTACAGATTTCCAACCGAGTACAGCTCCCGCTCTCCGAAATCGAACTGACGGCAATCCGTGCCCAAGGTGCCGGTGGGCAGAACGTCAACAAGGTGGCCACCAGCATCCACCTGCGTTTCGACATTCGCCGTTCCTCCCTGCCGACCGAAATCCAGCAGCGCCTGCTGAGCCGCTCCGACCACCGCATCAGTAAAGAAGGGGTGATCATCATCAAGTCACAACAAAGCCGCAGCCAGGAGCAGAACCGGCAGAATGCCCTGCTGCTGTTGCAGACCCTGATCAAATCGGCGCTTGTGACCCGCAAAGCCAGGCGGCCGACCAAACCAAGCCGAGCGACCAAGGAAAAAAGGCTGCAGCAAAAAAATCAGCGCAGTCAAATCAAATCGTTACGCCGCAAGGTGACAGACTAATCCCTTCTCGCAATCTCATGAATTTTTGAAACAGTTCTAAGCGCAACCAGCTAAAAACTCATTAACTGTACTGCGGAGGTGGGGGTGACAGAAAAAATAGCAGTAAATGAACCCAAATGCTGGCTGACCAAGGCGGAATCTGCCAAGCTGTTCGGCGCCGGTTTGAGCGCGATCGTTGCCTACCTGCTCATCGTCCATCCAAAAGGGGGGGCTGGTTACATCTCAGCCGACTAGAACCGATAAGGCACCTTGGCCAGTCTGATTACTCCCGCTTTTTTATTGCCGTGTACCTATTTCTGTTCTTTCTGGCGCGCCATTACTGGATCATCAAACCTGGCCTGAACCGTCTTGACACAGAGCTGCATGGCCTCAAAGTCCGGTTGATCCCTTATGAAACAGCGGAAAACCAGCAACAGGTAGCGCATATCTGCGACGAAATCCAAGCTATCCGCACTGCAGCGGAAGAACACCGGATTCGCCAGTTCATTTTGGGCAACACTGGAAAAAAAATTTCCTGTTGGCGGCGCTACAATGAAATCGAACGCCTGACCGTCAAGTCCCACCTAAGGCCCTGCGTCAGCGGTTGATTGTAGTCGATGAGGAACTGTCCCTATTCGATTCCGTCAGTGCCATCCTGCTACGCGGCAATATACGCAAAACCCTTTCAGGACGTGAGTATGCTCCATGAAATCGTAAAGCAGCCTGAAACAAGCACCTGCTTAACCCGGAGAACAAACAACGACTTTGGGACAAGTTGCTCGGCAACCAGAAAGAAGAGAAACACCCCGATCCAGAAACCATGCGTTTTCTTTTGATAGAAGCAATGAAACATATCGATGATGATCGTGACAACCTCTACCAATATCTCGCCAATTGGCAAAATAAAGCCTGTTACCTGATCGGAATCACTATTCTTCTGGTACTCTTCATCTTCTCGACAGAGAACAGCATCCTCTTCCACTTCGGCATGATCGGCGGCCTGCTAGCAAAATTACGGAGAGTGATCAACCGCAGCAACATTTCGTCCGATTACGGTGTTTCCTGGGCCACGCTCTTTTTGACCCCGCTGGTGGGCGGCATTACCGGCTGGATGTCGATTCTGATTCTCGACTTCATCATGATGGTGGATTGGCTGAATCTGGATGATCTGGTCGGCATGTCCTGGGGAGATCCAAACACCAGTTCTTCGGCTTTGGCCTTGGCGATGGTTTCCGGCTACTCAGCAAACCTGTTCAAAAATTCCTCGACATGGCTCAGGGCGAAATGGAAAAGAAATCGAAAATTCTAAAAACTTAATTAACTCAACAATTTCAGACCATTACTATTGCAGGCTGGAGTATTCCTGCTAAAATATACCGAAAAGGTAATATTTATCTACCTCTGCAAAGGGCTCGCATGAACGGCCAGACGGCAACGGAAGAACGCTTCAACAGTCTCACCCACCTGCTCGGCACCATTGCCGCCCTGATCGGCCTAATCCTCTTGATTCGCCAGCAAACAGACCCTTGGAAACTGATTAGCTTCTCGATCTTCGGCAGCACGATGGTGCTGCTGTACAGCATCTCGACCCTTTATCATGCTATGAGCGGTCAGAACAAGAGAATCCTGCGCAAACTTGACCACCTCGCCATATATATCCTGATCGCTGGAACCTATGCTCCCTTCACTCTGGTCACCCTGCGCAACAACTGGGGCTGGCCGGTCTTTGGTCTGGTCTGGGGACTGGCCATCATCGGCATCATCATCGATTTGCTGCCAAATAAAAAGGGCCAACGCACGATTCCAATCATCATCTACCTGTTGATGGGATGGATGGCGCTGATCCTGGCCAAACCACTGCTCGACAACCTGCCGCTGAACGGCTTTATCTGGCTGCTCTGCGGTGGTCTCTTCTACACCTTTGGGCTGATTTTCTATGGCTTCGACGCTAGGGTGCCTTTTTTTCACACCATCTGGCACCTGTTTGTCTTGGCCGGCAGCTTTTTCCACTATCTGGCCGTCTACCGTTTCATCGCCTGAAAACTCGCAAAATAAATTGCTGTCAAAACTTGCCGACACTCAATAATAAGGGTAGATTATTAAAATTTGATAACCATCCCTGAGGGGCGTGATGAGTCAACCAAGCTATCTGATCGTCGAACAGCAGCAACAGCCGGCAGCAAACTTGTCCGACCTGCTTAAAAAGCTGTCGCAACAACACCAGCTCGACATCTATCAGAGTCGGCAGCGGCTAGTTGGTCGCGGCCTGTCACTATTGAGTAAAGGTCCGCGCGAAAAGTTGGAAAAAATTTCGCGGCTACTGCAGGAAAACGGCTTTACCCAATGGCTGCTCGAACCGAGCAAGCCGGAATTCATCCCGCCCCGGATTCGTGCCCTACAGATCGACAACGAAAAAGTCACTTTCAGCTGTCAGACAAAAACTGTGATTTTCCCGAAGGGTGCGACAATCCTGGCGGTTTTCGCTGACATGTCGGGGGCGCTGGCGGAAAAAAGTGTCAAGCAGCTGCTCTCCAGCCACGCTTATCGTGGCCGAGACAACGTCCGCCATCTGGAAGATCACAAAATCCACAAAACCATCCTGCAGGGGAAACCGCTGCTCGACCTCTATCTGCTCGACAAACAGAAACGGGTGGTCAATGCAGTACGTATTTTCCCAGGTAAATTCGACCCGAAGGGGCTAGGCGAACGTTCCACCGTCAGCAGTGTGCAGAACCTCGACCAGATCTTGAAACTGGCCGAAGAATATGCCGGAGACTTCCATCTTGTGACCGATTTCGGCCTGGTAAACCTGCCCGGTTGCACGTTGCGGCGCGAAAATCTGGACAACCCGGAGACGCAGCGGCAGAATCAGATCAGCCTGGCCCATTACGGCTGGCTACTGGCTGACCTGCAGCGGGTCGGACAGGTCAATCCTGTCAGCGAGGAAAGTAACGGCGGAGATCTCACCGGCGCGGTCGCCACCGCCCTGCTACAAAAAAAACCGAACCTGCTCGCTACGGGTGCGGCAGAAGAGGTGCTGCCCATCGCCAAGGAGATTTCCCGCGAGATCGATCAGGCAAGCCAGGAAAAGCAGGCGACAAGAATCGATCCGGTTATCGCAGCAGCTGGTTTGCCTGCGCCACCGCTAAGCCGCAGAACGTGCAACTGGAATAAGCCTAGCTTCTGGCTCGGCAGCGCCGGCGCGGTGATCGTCGGCGGCATCTTCACCCTGCTTGAAATCGACAGCAGCGGGACATTGAGAAAGTTCGTCCATCATACCTTCTCCTCGGGGGCAGCCCTCTTCCTCTTTTCTGCCTTGCTGGTCTGGTCCGGATTTCATTTTGTCCGTCTGAAACGGCAGATCGAGAACACCCCGACCAGCAAGGTTCGCTCGGTCGCGATGGGCATGGTCGAAATAAGAGGCCGGGCAATCCGTAAATACGCCCTGATTTCACCGATGAGTCATGTCCCTTGCGTTTTCTATCGTCTGACCAAGTACCGACGCGAAAAGAACAACCAGTGGCGGGTCTCCAGCTCCAGCAGCAGTGATTCGGTTCCCTTCCTGCTCGAAGATGACACCGGCAAAGTCGAGGTCGATCCGTTCGGCTGTCGGGTCAGTGCCGGTACTAAGCAGGAAGGCACCCCGGGGCAGGTCGGGTTGAGCCATTTTTCCAGCGACAGCGATGAGAAATGGGTCGAGGAGATTATCGTTGAAGGCACCCTGCTCTATGTGCTCGGCTTTGCCGCGGTGAAAAAAGACACCGGCCCGACGCTGGCGGAAAAAAAAGTTGAAGCGCTGCGCGAGCTGAAACGCAACCCGCAGGATATTCAGCAGTTCGATACGGATGGCGACGGAAAGATCAGTTCCGAGGAGTGGGATGCCGCGCGGGCAGTGGTCGCCGACAAGGTCATGCGTGACGAGTTGCAGAAAAAACAGCGCAGGAAAAAACAGGAAGAGCACATCTGCATCGGCAAGAAAAAGGGGCGTCCACTGGTGATCGCCGAAACCCATTCGGAAGAACAATTGACCCGGCGTTATGCATTTTTCAGCCTTGCAATGTTTGCTTTTGCGACCGGAGCACTCGGCTGGGGAATCCGTAACCTGCTGATCTATTTCAGCTAATCAACATAGCGGACGTTGAAGACTGCGCCCGGCTTTTTAGAAATGGGTTAGTTGATTTTTGAGAGGGCTATGACAGGCAACCCCAAGCAGCCCGGCCTTGCCGAACAAAGATATCTGAACCTGCTCTCCAACTTGCCGGTCGCCGTTCAGGAGTGGGACATTACCGGGCAGATCACCTACGCCAATGATCCGGCGATGGCGAATCACAAAAAACACGCCTTTCTGGCAGCACTGCCAAAACCCTTTACCGAGGCAGAGTTGCACAAGATTTTAGCCAATGTTTTGGCAGACAGAAAAATACCGGCGACAGAATAGGCGAAGAATAAAGCTGCTAGACTCAATAACGATCACGAAATAACGAAACAACATCCCGACTATGGAGGTAAACAGGATATGACTGGTTGGATTGTACTGGGCGTGCTGCTGCTCCTGCTGGCAGCAGTAATCATCTACGTAATCATCATCTACAACGGTTTTGTTGCGCTGAAATACAACATCAACCAAGACTGGAGCAATATCGACGTGCTGCTGAAGCAACGCTACGACGAGTTACCGAAGCTAATCAAGGTCTGCGAGGGCTACATGCAACACGAGCAGAAAACCCTCGAAGCGGTCATCAAGGCGCGCTCGGCCATTAATTCGACCAGCAGCGACCACGACCGGATGCAGGCGCAGAGCATATTGACCGACACCCTGAAGTCGCTGTTCATGGTGGTCGAACGCTACCCGGAACTGAAAGCCGATACCGGTTTCCGTCAGCTGAGCAACCGGATTACCGAGATCGAGGATCAGATCGCCGACCGCCGCGAGCTGTTCAATGCCTCGGTGACCATCTACAACACCCGCCTGGATCAGTTCCCCGATGTGATCGTCGCCCGCCTGTTCAACTTCGCGGTCCGCGAGCTGTGGAAGATCGACCCGGTTCATCGCGCGGACGTCGAGGTTAGCTTTCAGCACATGTAAAAAAGATTAAAATTCGAGCAACAACTTGTAGATAGGAGGCCAAGTGCCCTGTCTCCTTTCGAGCCGGGGCCGCTCGGCTCCATGGATGGAGTCCAAATGGTGAGGACAATCGTTCATGGTGCTCAATCACTACCAAATCATCGGTATCCCTGAAGATGCCTATGCCCGGCAGATCAAAGCGGCCTACCGCAGCCTGGCCAAGCGCTGTCATCCCGACACTAATCATGGCTCGGAAGCGGCTGCCGAGTTGTTCCGCCAAATCAACGAAGCCTACCGAGTGCTTGGTGATGAGCGGCTGCGAAAAGCCTACGACCTGAAGCTCTCAGCTCAGCGAACGCCGCTCAAACAGGAGTCGGCTAAGCCGAAAACCAGACCGAAAGCTGCTAAGCCCGACCCGCAGCAGAAGTTCAATAATTTTCTCTATTCGATGCTCGGTGCCCTTCTGGAAACTCCGGACGATCCAACCGAACTCAAGCCGTGCAACAATGCCTCGCCAACCGCGCCACAGACCCGCAAGGTCCGCAGCAAGCCGGATTTCAACTTCTACTACTAGCTGGAGATGAAGCGGGAGATTTTTCTCTACAGCCGCGGCGAAGACAGCATCTATCGCAGCACCGCAGGAAGCTCTCGCGATCCGACCAAACGCAGGGCCTTCACCGGGGCCTCTGGGAGCAGCATCTTCATTTTGCTGCTGGCAGGACTCTGGGTATTCTTCAAGCAATAAAAAAACGGGCTGTCCCTTGTGTGGGCAGCCCGTTTTCCGTTCTTTTTCATTATCTAACAACATCAAACCATTTTTTGCTAAAATAGCGTTTTCACAAACAAGAGCCATTTTGGGAACCCCTATACCGCTGCCCCATCGGCGCTTTTGGCTTGACTCACAGGAACATTTCACTATCTTTCGTAGTACCGAATCTGGAGAATCTCATGACCGAGAAGATTGCAGAGCTGAAGATGTGCCAGCTGAAAGCCAAGGGGTTGATGGAAGAAATCGACCGCCGTTCCGACAAGCCAACCGTCGTCTGTAATAAATGCGGCGCCAAAGCGAATCTTCCGGAACAGGTACACAATCCACGTCCTTTGAAAAAATCGAACCTTAGCAACTATTGGGGATAGGAGGTTGCGTGGAAAAAACTTTTGAATTCTTCCGTCAGAACGATCTATTTGCTCGTCACTGCGGTATCGAACTGCTCGACGCCAAGCCCGGCTGGGCAAAAGCGAAAATGGAGATACAGCCCTTCCATCTCAATGGAGCGAAAACCGTCCACGGCGGCGCCATTTTCACTCTCGCCGACTTCTGTTTTGCCGTTGCGTCCAACAGTCAGGGACAACTGGCCCTGGCAATCAACACCAATACTTCTTTTGTCAAAGCGGCCTTTGCGGGTACTCTCTATGCGGTAGCAACGGAGGTAGCGCTCAATCGAAAGCTTGGGACGTATCAGGTCATCATCACTGACGCCGAACAGCAGTTGATCGCCCAGTTCAACGGCACCGCATACCGCAAAGAAACAGCTCTTTTTTGAACAACCTAAAACATTTTACAAGGAGAAGTTATGATCAATGCCAGCGACCTGAAACGCGGCCTGGTTTTTCAAATGGATGACGCTCCCTGCGTGGTCCTCGACATCAACCAGCAATCCCCCACCGCCCGTGGCGGCAATACGCTGATAAAAACCAAGTACCGCAATCTGATGACTGGTCAGGTTCTGCAAAAGACCTTCAAAGCAGGTGACCGGATCGATGAAGCAGATTTCAATCGCCGCAAAGGACAGTTCCTTTATGCCTCCGGAGATAATGGCGTTTTCATGGACAACGAAAGTTACGAGCAATACGAAATCGGTGGCGATATGTACGCCGACATCAAAGGCTACCTGCTGGAAGGTGGTGAAGTTTCCCTCGGCATCTTCAATGACCAGGTGGTCAGCTTGGAAGTTCCGCAAATCGTGGAGCTGACAGTCACAGAAACCGCCCCGGCGCTGAAGAACGCCACCGCAACCGCGCAAACCAAAGAAGCGATTCTCGAAACCGGGATTTCGGTCCAGGTACCCGGCTACCTGGAATCGGGGGAAACCATCAAAGTCGACACCCGCGAGTGTCGCTTCGTTTCACGCGCCTAGCCGAAGAACAGCAATTTTATGCCTCCGGACGCCCCCGACCGGTGGCTGCTTAAACCTGGAACTTGTATTTTTTCATTTATGCAGCATTGTGCATAGATTAATTTTTCTATCTCTCGCAGGAACGGGGGCGCCCGATGAAAAAAATATTTTTGTCTGTCCTGCTGGTACTCGCTCTGTTGCCGTTCAACAGTTGGACCACGCAGGATGAACTGATCGCCGGAACGGCGGCGTCTACGGAAATCACCGAACTCTTCTTTGCTCATTTCCACAACAATTTCGCCTGTGCCGAATACGATTTCAAGGTGATGACCACTCCGATTCGCCATAAAAGAGGGGGTCTGACCACCAACAGATTTATCTTCAGCCGCACGGGGAATTCACTCGATCGCAAAGAACGGCAAATGGGGAAGGAAGAGATTCTGTTGGGAAATATCAAACTGATGGCATTGGTGGGCTGGAAACAGGTGCCCATCAGATTATCCTGGAGCAGCGGGAACAGATCGTGACCCGCCGAACCAGCAACTGGAAAGAGGTCGGTGGTGCTGAGGCACCGATACTTCTTGTCGGCAGAGAAAAAAACGATCCCCTGCTTGCCAGTCTGCGTGACCGGTACCCGTTTTTCGACAATGCCCGCTTCGACAAAATCATCAAGGACGAGGGTGAAACTGAAAATTTTCTGAATTCTCCGGACGGCGCCCATGCCATCGCATTCGGTGCCATGCCGAATTTCAAAGTCTACAACCACTTACCGGTAAAAGCTTTTGCCGCCACAATTGCCGTGGGTCTAGCCTATGACAAAAAGAAAGCGTAGCTGCCGGTGGTCAAAGCAGCTAAAGCCTATGCCGCCTGCCAAGAGTGGAAAACCCTGCTGAATACGGTAGACGCATTGTCATTCGAGTAATAATATTCCTATACTGAGGGACAGAGGCGGGCAAATGTCCGCCTTTTTTATTAGGTTGAGGCAATGCGGATAGAAAAGATCATCCACAAATTGAGCAAACATCGACCACAGCGGCAGGTTCTCGAGAATGCCCGGCAGGCGGCCGTTGCCATGCTGTTGACCGATTCTACAGGCGAACCGGAAGTGCTCTTTATCCGCCGGGCGGAATATGAAGGAGATCCCTGGTCCGGTGATATCGCCTTCCCCGGCGGAGGGATTGAAGTACAGGATACCGGAGCCCGCCAAGCGGCAGAACGTGAAGCGTGGGAAGAGATCGGGCTGAAGCTGGAAACAGGCCAATACCTGGGTCAACTGGATGACCTTTCCGGTGCCTACCTGCCAATTCAGATCTCGTGCTTTGTTTACCTGCTGCAAAAGAAACCGACCAACTTACGCTTGAACGGCGAAGTGGTCGACACCTTCTGGGTTCCACTCAGGGAACTGCTCAACCCGCAACGACGCCGGGATGAAACCTTCGAATTCCGTGGCAGTATCCGCACCCACCCGATTATCGATCTGAGCGGCTACTGCGAGCGTTTCCTCTGGGGAATTACCTATCGACTATTTGAAAACTTCTTTGCCGTAACCGATTGCCAGCCACACACCACCAGCCGAAAGACATAACGGCCCAACGGACGTTCGTAAGTGACGCACACCTCGATCGTGATACGGCAAAAATGCCTACCAATCGCGATGATAAAGTCGATCACGCAGCTCTGATCGTAACGAATCGTTACGGAGGTGACCGCCTGCAATCTGCTCGGCATCGGCACGGCTCAAGCCGATATCCTTGAGCATCCGATCATCCATCTCCAACAATTGCCGCCGCTGACGGACCAATTGCGCTGAGAGCTCAATCCGCTTTCCCAGCGTCTGTAGCAACCGTCCAACAGACTGCCAGAAACCGTAAACCGGCCGATCCATACATTGCTGCTGACATTGATTCGCAATCATGACCATACCTCCATAATTAAAAGTAGTATCCCGGTCAACAAAACTATGGAACAAAAGCATTGATCAATCAAACGAATTGTTTTTATATTTAGGATCAATATTGTTGATAGATATTTCAGGAGAAATAAATGACCAATCTGCCGACAGAGTTGCTGCGAACCTTCATCGCCATCGCCGACAACGGAAATTTCAGCCTAGCCGCCGAGCAGGTCGGCCGTACCCAGTCTGCCGTCAGCATGCAGGTCAAGCGGCTCGAAGAGCTGCTGGAGAAACCGCTCTTCAAGCGTGACAGTCGCAATTTGAAGCTCACCGCCGATGGCCAAACCCTGCTTGGTTACGCCCGCCGGATTCTAAAGCTGAACGAAGAAGCGGTTTCTTTGCTTAAACAGCCGGAGCTCTCCGGCTGGGTCCGGATCGGTCTGCCGGACGACTACGCAACCCGTTTTTTGCCGGAGATCCTGGCCGGCTTCTCCCGCACCTATCCAAAGGTACAGGTGGTCGTCACCTGTGAACCGAGTAACCGCCTGATCAAACGAATGCAAAAGCGCGAACTCGACTTGGCGATGACAACCTCACCCACCGCTGAGGTGGAAAACACCCAGCTGCTGCGCCGCGACCCGATGGTCTGGGCGACCTCGGAACAACATCTGCAGCATGAGGAAGCTCCGCTGCCGCTGGCGTTGTTCCCGGATGAGTGCTATTGCCGTAACTGGGCAATGAAGGCGCTGGAAAAAGCCGGCCGCGACTACCGGATCGCCTACACCAGCGAAAGCATCATGGGGCTGCAGGCCGCCGTCATCGCCGGATTGGCAGTAACCGCCATCAGTCAAAGTATTATCCCCCCCGGAATGCGCCAACTCACCAGCGAAGAAGGCTTTCCGCCTCTGCCAGATGCTGCCTTCTTGCTGCATCGCAACCCGGAATCGAAACATGCCGTGGTCGACTCTCTGGCGGAACATATCTGCAAAGCATTCGGGGCCTGTGGAGAATAGCCTCAATCTGGGCTCTCTTTTTTCCTTTTTTAACACTTCGCCGGGAAGTCTCCTTCCGAAAGGTGTGGGATGAAAGGCGAAAATGTTTTTTGTTGTAAAATGTTCAGTTCTACCTGATTATATAAACATGAGATACAGAACAGACAAGGGTGCGCATTCAGTATACAGTCTTCAGTTCCACTATGTCGCATGCGTCAAGTACAGAAAAAAGGTCTTCAGCGACAACATTTCTTCTCGCCTTAAGGAAATCAACCTTTCCGTGGCCGAGAAATTCGGTGTTGAGATTATTGAGCAGGAAACGGAT
>NZ_QKAP01000131.1 GCF_003247215.1 Malonomonas rubra
ACCGCCATAGTCATCGCAGGTTCTCTCGGAATACCGGTTGGTTTGTGGTTGGGACTTAACCGTTTTCGTGGTCGGCAATTGCTGATAACATTACTTAATACCATGATGGCATTGCCGACAGTGGTAGTCGGCTTGCTGCTATTCGGGCTATTCAGCCGTCAGGGGCCACTCGGTCCGATGGGCCTGTTGTTTACTCCCTGGGCGATGATCTCCGGGCAGGTGGTTTTGGCTACGCCGATCGTGGCCAACCTGGTTTTGACAGCGGTAACCGGTGCCGACAGCCGTATCATCAATACGGCTTTAACCCTCGGTGCCTCGCAGTTTCAGGCAGCGCGGCAACTGCTGCGAGAAATCCGCTTTGGGGTGATGGCTGCGGTGATCGCCGGTTTCGGCCGGGTGATTGCCGAAGTTGGTATAGCAATGATGCTGGGCGGAAATATCCGCAACAGTACACGGACAATGACCACGGCGATCGCGCTGGAAACCAGCAAAGGCGAGTTCGCCTTCGGTTTGGCATTGGGAATTGTATTGATGACCGTGGCCTTGCTGGTCAATTTAGGATTGAACATCTTACAACAACGCTAAGGCATTTTTTGAAGTTTCAGTTAAAAACCTAAAAGGATATAAGGATAAATAGATGCTCAGTTTTTATCAGGCCAGAGACCTAATCGTCGATTCTGTACGGCCGTTGGCGGTCGAAAAAGTCTCTCTGCTCGACGCAGCCGGACGGGCAACCGCTGAAGACATTGTCGCCAACCAGCCGCTGCCGTTGTTTGACAACTCGGCCATGGATGGCTACGCGGTACGGGCCGAAGATTGTGTTTCCGGAAAAACCTTGTCGGTGCAGGGATACATTCCTGCAGGCGGTAAGCTCAATTGTAAGGTTGAGCCGGGCACTGCGGTTAAGATCATGACCGGAGCCCCCATCCCGCCGGGAGCCGATGCCATTGTTCCGTTTGAAGAAACCGAAGAATCACCCGATCGTGTGACCATCCTCGGCAAAGTAAAACAAGGCGATCATATTCGCTGGAAAGCCGAAGATATTAAACCGGGCGATCGCATCATCGACAAAGGAACCGTGCTGCGGCCAGCCGAGATCAGTTTGCTCGCCTCCTTCGGCATGTCGATGATCAACGTCCATCGCCGGGTCCGGGTGGCAATCCTTTCAACCGGCGATGAGTTGCAGGAATTGGACGAGCAGCCAATCGAAGGCGGCATCATCAACAGCAACTCGTGGGCTCTTGCCGCCGCGATTCGCGAGATCGGGGCTGAACCGTTGATGCTCGGCATCGCCCGCGATAACCGGGAGAGCTTGCTGCAAAAAATCGGCGATGGTCTGCAAGCCGATGTGCTAATCACCTCTGCAGGGGTTTCTGCCGGAGACCGTGACTATGTCCGTGAGGTGCTTGAAGAGCTAGGTGTCGAGCAGAAATTCTGGAAGATCAATATCAAACCAGGAAAACCGACCGCCTTCGGTATGCGCGGTACGAATCCGGTCTTTTCCCTACCCGGCAACCCGGTTTCGACGATGATCACTTTCGAGGAATTTGTTCGCCCTGCCCTGCTGAAGATGATGGGGCATCGCACCCTTTTCAAGCCCCTTTTCAAGGCAAAACTACAGGAACCGGTAAAAAAGAAATACGACCGCCTGCAGCTGATGCGGGTGGCTGTGGAATTGAACGAGTCGGGAGAAATGGTGATCGCAAGTTCCGGTGACCAGAACACCGGCATTCTGCGCACCATGATTTATGCCCAAGGGATTGCCCTGCTCGCCCCTGACCGAGACCACTATGCTGCGGGTGACAGCCTCGACGTGCATCTACTCGGCGCGGCAACCGCTTTGGGGTATTGAACCATGAATAACACCTTATCTCCGGCAGTATCCTTTATCGCCCGCTCCGGAACTGGCAAAACGACCCTGGTCACCAAGCTGATCAGCGAACTGAAAAGTCGCGGCTACAAGGTCGGCGCAATTAAACATGACGCCCACAAATTTGAGATTGATCATCCAGGCAAAGACAGCTATCGCTTTACCGAATCGGGCGCCGACTCCATGCTGATCAGCTCCAGCAGAAAGCTGGCGCTGGTCAAGCAGTATGAGAAACCGCCACAGATCGAAGAGATGATTCGCGACTATTTTGCAGATGTCGATATCGTGCTGATCGAAGGATTCAAGCAGATCGGTCTGCCGAAGATCGAGGTTCATCGCCAGGAGCATGGCGCCACCCTGCTCTGCCGCGGAGAGAAGTATGACTCATCGTTACTTGCTGTCGCCAGCGACAGCGAACTGGATCTGGATGTGCCGCTGCTCGACTTGAACCGACCAGACCAAGTCGTCGATTTTTTGGTCAGTTCATTCGCCTTGCAACCCTCGACAAAACAGACGGCCTAATCTATGAACGACGCCCTCGGCCGAACCATCAATTATCTGCGTCTGTCGGTGACCGATCGCTGCAACCTGCGCTGCCGTTATTGTATGCCGAGCGAAGGGATCGCCAAAATCGACTGTGGTGAGATCTTACGACTGGAAGATTTCTACCGCGTTGTCGAAGCAGCAACTGCGCTCGGTATCAGCAAAGTCAGGATCACCGGTGGCGAGCCACTGGTCCGCAAAGGCGTAATTGACCTGATCGAAAAAATATCCCAACTCGACGCGATTAACGAAGTGACCCTGACCAGCAATGGCTTGCTGCTGGAAGCGTCTGCCCAACAGCTTAAAGCTGCCGGGGTGCAAAAGGTCAACATCAGCCTCGATTCGCTACTGCCTCAGGTTTACCGTGAAATCACCCGTGGCGGCGATTTGCAGAAAGTTCTTCGAGGCATTGAAGCAGCAGAAGCCGTCGGTCTCAAAATCAAACTCAATATGGTGGTGATGCGCGGCATTAATGACCTTGAAGTTCTCTCCTTCGCTGCGCTCAGCCAGCAAAAAAAATGGGCGATCCGCTTTATAGAGTATATGCCAACAATCAAGGAACCGAACTGGCAACAAAAAATGGTTCCGAGCAAAGAACTGCTAACGCAATTGGAGAACAAATTTTCCCTGCAGGCGTTGGAAAACAATCACACCAGCGGACCGGCCAAAATGTACCAAATCGCAGGAGCTCCTGGTACCGTTGGCGTCATCAGTCCGATGAGCGAACATTTCTGTCACCGCTGTAACCGCATCCGGGTCACCTCCCGCGGTTTTGCTAAAAGCTGCCTGTTCAACAGGGACGAAGTTGATCTGCGGCCAGGTTTGAGGAGTTCCGATTCCACAGTTCTGGTCGAAACACTGCGAGAGGTAATCCATAATAAACCCGAGAAGCAACAACCGATCGACAATCCCGATGCCAAAGCCTTTAACATGGCATCCATAGGAGGATAAAGAAAATGGCAACAGTAGTCGCAACTTGTATCAGTAAAAATAAAGGCGAGCGCAAAACACCGGTCTCCCAGGTCGAATTGCGCGTAAACCACGGCATTGTCGGCGACGCCCACGCGGGCGACTGGCATCGTCAGGTCAGCCTCCTCGCCCAGGAAAGTATCAACAAGATGCGTGACATGGGACTTGATGTTACCACTGGCGATTTTGCTGAAAACCTGACTACGGAAGGAATCAATCTGGTCGAATTGCCGATCGGTTCTCAGTTGAAAATCGGCGACTGCCTGCTTGAAGTCACTCAAATTGGGAAAGAGTGCCACACCCGCTGTGCTATCTATCATCAAGCTGGAGACTGTGTCATGCCGAAAGAAGGAATTTTTGCGAAAGTTCTGCAGGCGGGAACGATTTCAGCTGGAGCGATAATTGAACAAATGTAGGTAGGAATAGAACTTAGTTTAAAGCCTCAATCGCAGCACGGTTAGGTCTTTTCTGTTACCTGAAGGGGCAGCTCACGCAGAAAAGAGAGGTTTCTTCCCTATTATAATCATTAGTGGCATCTATTTTTAGATGATAACAAGGGCCCATAAGCCCAAAACGGTTAAGCCCGTAACCTCTATAAATACTGTTCATCGAATAGGCAACGGGTGCGGGTTGAACCAAGAGCCTTCTTTATCTATCATGACATATACCCATCTTTCATCTTGCAAAAAGAGATGTTCTTGAAATGAATAAATCTACGAAAGCCTGTTTATTATCAGCACTGGTATTCCCCGGCGTGGGCCATTTTTACCTAAAAAAGTACTTTGTCGGCTCTCTGTTGTCTTGCGGGTCTCTCCTGCTACTCGGTTTTATCATCAGCAGAGAAGTTGAGAGGGCTTTGCAAATCCTCGACAAGATCCTGCAGGGTGAAGTTCAACCCGATTCAGCAGCTATCATTGAAATGCTATCCCGTCAGGCTGCAGGAGCCGATATGCGCATGGTAAACATTGCTTCACTTGCATTGATATTTTTGTGGATCATAGGAATTATTGATGCGTATATGGTCGGTCGCAAGTCAGATTAAAACTTTAGACATCGACAGAAACTGCGTACAAACTAAAATCAATCCGCTGAAAGTGAATAAAGCATAAGCCTGATACAAAATTTAACACAATTGAAGCTTTCTCTTTACACCCATTTTTTTCTTATTTATTGTCACGTAATCAGGAGATGCGATAAGCCCAAACTGAAGAGTCTAGCCTTGCCCTCCCCCTCTGCTTGGCTGGACTCTTTTTTTCTGTTTTAACTGTGCGGATAATCGCACGATGAATGCCAAAGAAAGTAGGAATGATATGAGTAGTTTACCAAATTGCCCA
>NZ_QKAP01000004.1 GCF_003247215.1 Malonomonas rubra
CCTGTTGGCGACCAACTGTCTCGACTTCCAGGTCTCCAACTTTGCTCGGACAGCTGATAACAGTGTCGTTGTCGGTCCGACTACCTCGAACGCATATGCATCGCGAGCTCAGAACAACTGTCACCGGAATGAAAGCACTAGTACGGGCTGGCACAGACTGAACGTAGCCCAGTAAAGAAAACCTATGCCAAAGGAGGAAATGATGAAAAAGTACATGAAGCCGAAAGTAGTAGGGAGTAGCAACGTACATCCTTGCTGATCAAAAAGAGAAAGGGCCGCTCGATCGAGCGGCCCTTTCTCTTTTATGTTGTCCCGTCCTGAAATAAGTTCACACCCAGGAGACTTATTTCAGGACGGGACAGTGTTAACTGAATAGGTAACGGCTATTCGCGCACGTAAGTGTCGATATCCGTTTCGTGAACCATGCCCATAATGCGGGCATATTCAGACTCGATCAGCTGCCAGTGTTGGTTGGTCGACTTGGCGTTCTCTTCGAAAACTGCACGGACATCAGGATCTTCAATCTTGGCGGCCATATCTCGCAGGCTTTCTTCAAGACGCTTTTCTTTTTCCATCGCCAGTTCCATCGCCTTCTGGTCGGTGAAGTTGGACAACAGGGCTTTGTCCAGATCGGAGAGCCAGTCGTCACTCTGATCAGGATCGGCAGCGATAAACTCTTCAAACGGCGGCAGGTCGTCGCCATCATATTTATCAAAGAAGTGCTTGGCGTGTTCGCGCTCCTCTTTGGCCAGCAATTCAAAGGTTTTGATCGCATCAGGGTTTTTCATCTGCTTGGCAGCAATTTGATAGAAGTTCATGGCATTTTTTTCGGTATGAACCGAACGAAGCAGGGCATTTTTAACATCAATTTCGCTAAGCATGGCTTGTTCCTCCTTTATGGGTGAGATGGAAATTATTCAGCTGCAATCGGGGTAAATACACGTTTCGCCAACTCCTGGTCGACCATAATCAGGCCGCGTCCGTCTCCCTCGACACGCTTGAGTTGGGCGATGATGTAACCAACACTGGCTTCTTCCTCAATCTGCTCGGTCACGAACCACTGCAGGAATATCTGGGCTGCGTGATTTTTCTCTTCCTGGGCAATGTTCATCAGGTTATTGATCCTACCAGTAACGATCTGCTCATGTTCGAGGGCTTTTTGAAAAGCATCCAGAGGTGAACTGTAGTCGTTACATGGCTCATCCATGGCTAACATCTTTACGCGGGAACCGGCGTCACAGACAAAGTGGAACATCTTTTCGGCGTGTCCCATCTCTTCTTGGAACTGAACATCCATCCAGTTAGCCATGCCGGGGAGATCTTCCGCTTCGAAATATGCCTGCATCGCCTTGTAGATAAGGGCGGAGTGAATTTCAAAATTGATTTGATCGTTGATAGCGGTAAGCAGTTTTTCGGATAGCATTTTGAACCTCCATTTGTGGGATGTAGCAATACAAATCTCAAACCAATAGATGACCATTATAATCATCTATTCGCAAAGTGCAAAGAATTTATTAAATTAATTCCTCTGAGCCTGAATCAAGCTTAACGTAGAATGGAAAATTGTAAATTTCGTCTGTGAAGAAAAATCACTCGTTGCCAATGATGTTGGGCTCGACTATTCTGCACAAATATTTTTTCTTCAGAAATGGATTAACCGATGAAGATTTCATCCGCTGAATTTATTAAGAGTGCGACCAAACCGAGCAATTATCCTCCTCCTGAACTGCCCGAGGTCGCATTTGCCGGGCGTAGCAATGTCGGCAAGAGTTCGCTGATCAACGTGCTGGTCAATCGCAAGAGTTTGGTGCGAACTTCCTCGACGCCGGGTCGGACCCAGTTGCTTAATTTTTTCGACATCAATGATAGCAGTTTTTCGCTGGTCGACCTGCCTGGTTACGGGTTCGCCAAGGTGCCGCTGGCGGTGAAGAAAGCCTGGGGGCCGATGATGCGTACTTACCTGGAAGAGCGAGTTTGTCTCAAGGCGGTGGTTTTTATTCTCGACATTCGCCGCGTTCCTCGAGAAGAGGATATCCAGATGCTCGACTGGCTGGAAGAGTTCGAGGTACCGACCATCCCGGTCATCACCAAGGTCGACAAGCTCAAGCGCAGCCAGCGAGATCGGCAGATCAAGGAGATTGCTGATGCGACCGGTTTGCCAAAGGACGCTTTCAGCCTGTTTTCCGCTTTGACCAAGGAGGGGAAAGAAGAAATCTGGGAGCGGATCGAGGACGCGCTTGAAGTATAGCGGGTGCAAATTTTTCTTTCGGAATACTCTTCCTTCGGAAACTGCTACTTAACCAATCCTGATCTTTTGTCAGCGAGCGTTAAAAATCGGATTGCTGCCGGGTTGTTTTTCCCATCTATTCGATTAACGTTAAATAAAAACTGGTGAGTCTTTGGCAAAGAACGCGTAAAGGGGTGGTGAGATGAAAGTAGCCGACGTCATGCGAACCAAGTTGATTCTTGTCAAAAAAGACTGCAATTTCAAAACGCTGATGTGCAAGCTGGCGGCACCGGTACCACGTCAGGCTTATGTGATCGATGACGATTACCGGTTACTTGGAATCGTTTCGGCTATGGATCTGATGAAGGTGATTATCCCCCCCTATCTCAGTGCAGACCTGGCACGTTCCGTAACGGATGAATGCGATTTTCTGCAAAAGCAGGTCGAAAAGCTCAAAGACAGGCCCGCAGAAGAGATCATGGTGAGAAACTTCTCCTTTGTCTATTCGCACCACCAACTTCTCGAAGCGGACGTGCTGATCACTGAAAAGGGGATCAACACGTTACCGGTTATCGACAAGGAAGGAAAAATTCTCGGCGAAATTACCCGCCGGGATGTCCTGTTGCAGCTGGTCAGTGATTGCTCAGTGTTGGATCTGGAAGGAACGCAGCTGGTCGATCTGGCTGCTGAGGGTGCGAAGAAATAGGGCAAGGTCCGCTCGGAGAACCATCTTCACCGCAAAGACTCTTATAAACCATAAGTTAGTTTTTTAAATGGAGAGTTCCATGTTTTGGCTTGCAACATTCATTTTTGTTGCTACCTATGCATTGATTGTTTCCGAAAAAGTCCACAAAACCAAGGTGGCTTTGTTCGGCGCAGCCTTGATGCTGATGACCAAGGTTCTGCTGCAGGAAGAAGCGTTCAATAATCTGGATCTCGGCGTTGACTGGAACGTCATCTTTTTGCTGATTTCGATGATGGTCATCATCAACATCATGACCAAGACCGGTGTCTTCCAGTATGTGGCGATAAAATGTGCAAAAATCGCCAATGGTGAACCCTTCCGGATCATGACCCTCTTCGCGGTGATCACCGCTGTCGGCTCCGCATTTCTGGATAATGTCACCACGGTCCTGCTGCTCGCACCGGTGACCCTGATGATCGCCGAACAGCTGGAGATCAACCCGATTCCCTACCTGATCACGGAAGCCTTGGCGTCAAACATCGGCGGGACTGCGACGCTGATCGGTGACCCGCCGAATATCATGATCGCGTCGAAGGCGGGGTTCAATTTCATCGATTTTATCAATCACCTGACTCCGGCAATCATTTTTATCTTTCTGTTCTGGATGTTGGCCTGGAAGATTGTGTTCGGGCAGCGGCTGCAGGTAAGTGAAGAGCTGAAAGTCCGGGTGAAGTCCCTTGATGAGCGAGAGCAGATCAAGGATCTGCTACTGCTAAAAAAGTCGCTGGTGGTTCTGGGGTTTACTATTCTCGGGTTCATGCTGCATGGGTTTTTCCATTATGAGCCGGCGACAGTCGCACTGATGGGGGCGACAACACTGCTGTTTATCTCGGGAGAAGAGCCGCAAAGCATTCTTGCCGAGGTCGAGTGGCCGACCATTTTCTTTTTTATCGGCCTGTTCATCATTATCGGCGGGATTGTCAAGGTCGGTCTGGTCGAAGAAATGTCGCGCGCCATGCTCGGTGCGACCCACCCGCAACCGGACGACATGGGTCTGTTGAGTATGGTGATGCTCTGGTTTTCGGCTATCTGTTCAGCGGTTGTCGATAATATCCCCTTTGTCGCGACCATGAACCCGTTGCTGATCGATATGGTGCATAAGGTTTATCATGTCGAGATGGGAATGGCGACGGCGCAGCAGATTCAGCATCCGGCAATGCTCCCGGTCTGGTGGGCGCTCGCACTGGGGGCCTGTCTGGGTGGCAACGGGTCGCCGATCGGTGCATCGGCCAATGTCATCGTGGTGGGGCTGAGCGAAAAAGCCGGACATAAAATCAGCTTTGTGCAGTTTCTCAAGTATGGGGTCCCGGTTATGGTGATGACGGTGCTTCTGTCGATGGCTTACCTCTACCTGAGATACTACTATTTCAAATGGTATTGACAGGTCGCTGTGCGCTCCTCCAGTCCTTGGAAGGATTGCTTTTTTCCAGCGCCTCTGCTACAACCGCAGTACATTTATCGAGTAAACTATTCGGGTGCCCAACGATTAAGTGGGAGAATAGGGAAGAGGGTGAAAATCCCTCGCTGCCCCGCAACTGTAAGTGGTGATGAACGTCAGCAAACCACTGGCTCTTTCGAGCCGGGAAGGGCTGGCCAGTAAGATGAACCACAAGCCAGGAGACCTGCCCGAATAT